>CADBCZ010000066.1 GCA_902793335.1 uncultured Lachnospiraceae bacterium | reverse complement strand
GGATATCCTGATGACGAATACTTCTTCCTTAAGCTCTTTGATATGAGCCGCCAGGACTATGTCAGGAATCCTAAATCACACAGAATTTGTGATTGAGGCAATTTAATTATAGAGATTCTATAAATGGTGCAAAAAAATTTAAGTATTTCATGGACATTTTCAATAAAAATTGTTAAAATGATATAGTGTGCGTACATTAATAATGTATTCATAGAGGAGTTGAGAGAATATGAAGCTAGTTAAGGAAACATTCGTTGGATTCCTGATTGGGCTGTTTGTATATGCTGCAGTGATTGAAATTGTGGGAATCTTTTTTTCGGGTGATATACTTCCTTATACGGCGGGACTTGCAATTGGAGTTGTTGCGGCAATATTGATATTTTCACATATGGCGTGGACGCTTAACCGGGCATTTGACTATCCGGAAGACGGAGCAACAAAGTATGTCAGGAAGCAGACATTTCTAAGATTGTTTGTAATGGTTTTGGTTATGCTTCCGGGTGTGTTGATAGACGATATCAATTTTGTCACTTTGGTTCTGGGACTGTTTGGGCTAAAGATCGGTGCACTGATTGCTCCATTTTTCCTACGTCGCCTTTATCCTGATGACTTTATCACTGATGAGGAGACATTGTCACGAGTGCTTGATGATGAGGATGAAGATGAGGAGAATGACAAGCAATACAATGACAAGCAAAACGATGATAAACAAAACGATGAAAAACAAAACGATGACAAACAGAATGATGATGACCGGACAGAACAGGCATGATTAACAATGATACTTTATAGCACAACTATTTATCATATAGAGTATATAAAATAATATAGAAAGGAAGGTGAAGGAATGGGATACGGAACATTGCCGATGCTATTGGCATCTGATGGTGAAGTGGATTTCTCCATACATCATTTAGTGCCATATGAGTTCATGGGGACTACGGTTTACATTACGACATCGCATGTATGTATGCTGATCATTATGATCGCCATAATTATATTTGCTCTTATTGCAAGGAAGAAGATAATGCATGCAGATGAAGTACCGACCGGACTTCAGAATGTTGTAGAGTTAGCAGTAGAGACACTTGAGGGCTTTGTCGGCTCGACCATGGGAAGACATGCGGGTAAGTACATCAACTATATTGGAACCTTGTTCCTCTTTGTACTTTTATCTAATATTTCCGGCTTGTTCGGATTAAGACCGCCGACTGCTGACTATGGTACAACATTTTCGCTGGCTTTAATTACATTTTGTATGATTCAATATAATAACTTCAAATGTAATAAGTTCGGTGCAATTACAGGATTGTTTAAACCATTACCATTCCTGTTTCCGATTAACTTGATCGGAGAATTTGCAACACCGATATCCATGTCATTGCGTTTGTTTGGTAACGTAATGTCAGGAACGGTCATGATGGCGCTGTTCTACGGACTTTTACCGATTTTTGTTAAGATTGGTATTCCGGCAGCATTACACACCTACTTCGACCTCTTCTCAGGGGCGATTCAGGCGTATGTATTCTCCATGCTGACGATGGTATTTGTGTCAGACAAGATTGGGGAGTAATTTAATAATTAATTTTATGGAGGTATGTTTTTTATGAATCAGATTACTAACGAAGGTTTAATTTTGGCATGTTCTACTATTGGCGCAGGTCTTGCGATGATCGCAGGTATCGGACCTGGTATTGGTCAGGGTATCGCAGCCGGCCAGGGTGCAGCAGCAGTTGGACGTAATCCGGGAGCTAGAGGAGATATCGTTTCTACCATGCTTCTTGGTCAGGCGGTAGCAGAGACAACAGGTCTTTACGGTTTGGTTGTTGCCTTACTGTTAATGTTTGGTAATCCGATGCTTTCAAGATTCCTTAAACTGTAATCGTAACGGTTGTTTCAGTATATAAATAAACAAGGAGGAATATTTCTTGATGAATATTTTATCAGGACTTGGATGCTCGGGATCAATGTTGCTTTCCGACTACGGAGATCATATATTGGATATTTCACCGCAGTTGATAAGTGATGTCATCATACAGGGTATAGCGATATTTGTCCTTTTCTTCCTGCTTTCAAAGATATTGTTTGATCCGGTTAGAAAATTACTTGCTAACCGTACTGAGAGAATCAGAAATGATATCGAGTCTGCCACTAAGGATAAGGAAGATGCGGCAGCTCTAAAGGCAGAATACGATGAGAAAATGAAATCCATCGACAAGGAAAAGGAAGAGATTCTCGCAAGTGCCAGAGAGCGCGGACGTAAGAAGGAAGCACAGATTATTGAGGAGGCCAATGCTGAGGCGGCAAGAATCATTGAACGTGCAAATCAGGAAATCAAGCTTGAAAAAGACAAGGTTTCCGATGATATGCGCAAAGAGATTGTACGTGTGGCAACAGCAATGGCTGCGAAGATCATTGAGCAGCAAATAGACGAGAGTAAGCAGGATGCTTTAATCGAGGATACTTTGAAAGAAATGGGTGGTAGCACATGGCTAGGCAGGTAAAAGTGGCGTACGGAAATGCCCTTTTTGAGGTGGCTATGGAGAATAATTCTTTGGATGCCACATTGGAAGAGGTTGCATTCGTAAAGCAGTCGTTTCTTGAAAACGAGGATTTAATGAAGCTTTTACTCCATCCTAATATTGAGAAGGATTCCAAGATTTCTGTTGTAGAGAGTATTTATAAGGGTAAGATTTCTGACGAACTTACAGGACTTCTTACCATGCTGATCAACAAGGGACATCAGAAGGATATTGTTTCCGTTCTTGATTATGTTATCAGCGCTATCAAGGAGGAGAAGGGTATAGGAATAGCCCATATATCTTCTGCGGTTGAGCTTTCTAAGGAACAGAAGGATAAGATAGAGCAAAAGCTTTTAGAGACAACAGAGTATAAAGAGATTGAAGGTAATTATGAAGTGGACAAGAGCCTTATCGGAGGACTTGTAATAAGAATCTCGGATACTGTTGTAGATAGCAGTCTTAAAACTCAGATCAATAATCTGTCGAGATCATTACTTCAGGATTGATGCAAATGACAGACAGAGTCAAAAGGTCGATTTATTAACAATTTAACTTCGGTTAAATTGTTGGATAATAATTGTAGAACATTTTATAGAAGGAGATTATTTCCTATGAATTTAAAACCAGAAGAGATCAGCTCTGTAATCAAAGAGCAGATTAAGAACTATTCTAAGGAATTAGAAACCTCCGAAGTTGGTACAGTTATACAGGTGGCAGATGGTATTGCCCGTGTGCATGGACTTGAAAAAGCTATGCAGGGCGAGCTTCTTGAATTCCCGGGTGAAGTGTACGGAATGGTCATGAACCTTGAGGAAGACAATGTTGGTGCCGTATTACTTTCTGCTAATAAGAATATCAGCGAAGGAGATACCGTTAAAACGACAGGTCGTGTCGCAACGGTTCCGGTTGGTGATGCCATGCTTGGACGTGTAGTCAATGCACTTGGACAGCCTATCGACGGAAAGGGACCTATCAAGACAGACAAGATAAGACCTATCGAGAGAGTAGCATCAGGTGTTATCTCTCGTAAGTCTGTAGATACTCCGCTTCAGACAGGTATCAAGGCTATCGATGCCATGGTTCCTATCGGAAGAGGACAGAGAGAGCTTATCATTGGTGACCGTCAGACAGGAAAGACAGCGATTGCCATTGATACAATAATCAATCAGAAGGGACAGGGCGTTTACTGTATCTACGTTGCCATCGGACAGAAGGCTTCGACAGTTGCAAATATCGTAAAATCCCTCAATGAGTACGGCGCTATGGACTATACAACAGTAGTAGCTTCAACAGCGTCAGAGCTTGCACCACTTCAGTACATCGCACCTTATGCAGGATGTGCTATCGGTGAGGAATGGATGGAGCAGGGAAAGGACGTACTTGTCATTTACGACGATTTGTCAAAGCATGCTACAGCTTACCGTACACTTTCATTGCTGCTTCGTAGACCGCCTGGACGTGAGGCTTATCCGGGTGATGTATTCTACTTGCACTCAAGACTTCTTGAGCGTGCAGCTAAGTTAAATGATGATTTGGGCGGTGGTTCACTTACAGCCCTTCCTATCATAGAGACACAGGCAGGTGACGTATCTGCTTACATCCCGACCAACGTAATTTCTATTACAGATGGTCAGATTTACCTTGAGACAGAGATGTTCAATTCCGGTTTCCGTCCTGCTATAAACGCAGGTCTTTCGGTATCCCGAGTTGGTGGTGCCGCACAGATCGGTGCTATGAAGAAGATAGCATCTCCTATCCGTACAGAGCTTGCTCAGTACAGAGAGCTTGCAGCTTTCGCACAGTTTGGATCAGAGCTTGATGCAGATACCAAGGAACGTCTTGCACAGGGTGAAAGAATCAAAGAGATCTTAAAGCAGCCTCAGTATAAGCCAATGGCAGTTGAGAAGCAGGTAGTTATCATTTATGCAGCTACTAAGAGATATCTTCTTGATGTACCGGTGGGTGAGATACTTGAGTTTGAGGCAGGACTTTTCGATTATGTGGATGCTCAGTATCCTGAAATATTCAATAAGATTCGTCAGGAGAAGAAGCTTACTGAGGAAATCGAGAAGATGCTTGATGAGGCAATTACCTCTTACAAAGCACAGCGCTAGGGGGTGATATGTCTTGGCATCGATGAGAGATATTAAGAGGCGTAAAGCGAGCGTTGCCAGTACCGGGCAGATCACAAAAGCGATGAAACTGGTATCGACGGTAAAGCTACAGAAAGCCAAAGCCAGGGCAGAGAGTAATAAGCCGTATTTCAACATGTTATACGATACAATGTGTTCAATATTGGCAAGAACAGGAACGGTCAATCACCGTTATCTTAAGAAGAGTGAATCTGACAGAAAAGCAGTTATCGCTCTTACCTCTAACAGAGGACTTGCCGGAGGATACAACAACAATATCGTGAAAGAGATTGCGGCAGCATTTACGCCGGAAGATACAGATATATATGCTGTCGGTAGGAAAGGTCTTGAGGGACTTGCAAGAAAGGGCTTTAACATAGCTTATGATTATTCAGAGGTTATGAATGAGCCGTTATATGCCGATGCTATTCAGATTGGTAAGAATGTATTGTCATCTTATGAACAGGGCAATATAGGTGAGATTTATCTCGCGTACACCTACTTTAAGAACACAGTGGTACATGAGACAAGACTTGTTAAGCTTTTACCGATTGATGTGGATGAGATTATACAGGATGCTGAGATTGATCGACTGACTCTTATGAACTATGAGCCGGAGGAAGAGGAAGCTCTTGATATGATCATTCCTAAGTATATGAACAATATTATTTACGGTGCATTTATTGAGGCTATAGCCAGTGAAAATGGTGCTCGTATGCAGGCGATGGATTCTGCTACAAAGAATGCAGATGATATGATCGCCGATCTTACCTTGAAATATAATCGTGCCCGTCAGGGTTCCATTACACAGGAGCTTACAGAGATTATAGCGGGTGCGGAGGCGATTTCATAATTTCTTGTTATGTTTTTTGACGGACGCCGGATATGTGTGTATACCTGTTATTTGAAAGACACGCTTGCGCTCTGTTACTCGCGCAACGGTACTAAACTCGATTAATCAAGATTAATCTTGTTAAGTACCGGCGGTCGTAAACGGTCTGTTCAAACAACCAGGTATGCACACATACGGCTGGTTTCCGTAAAAAATATATAAGTATAATTATTATAAAAAAGTATTATTAAAAGAATTATGAAATCGCTCTCATATAAGAGAAATGATAAGTGAAATATCAATCTCTAAATGGGAAATAAGAGTTGTCGGATATAATGAGAAGTTATGAATATTGACAGGAGTTAAAATTCATAGCATATAAGCAACTCGAAATATGAAAAAAGGAGACAGATATATGGCAGAAAAGAATGTCGGTAAAATTACCCAGATCATTGGTGCGGTAATAGACATCAAGTTTCCGGAAGGATGCCTTCCTGAGATTAATGATGCTATCACTATTGACACCAAGGACGGCGGACAGCTGACCGTTGAGGTGTCTCAGCATTTGGGTGATGATACAGTAAAATGCATTGCCATGGGCCCAACCGATGGATTGGTTCGTGGAATGGAGGCTGTTGCTACAGGTGGTCCGATTACGGTGCCTGTTGGAGAAAACACACTTGGACGAATTTTCAATGTGTTGGGTCAGCCTATAGATAACAAGCCGGCTCCGGATTGCAAAGAGCATTTTCCAATTCACAGAAAAGCTCCTGCATTTTCTGAGCAGGCAACAGAAACAGAGATTTTGGAGACAGGTATCAAAGTCGTTGATTTGCTTTGCCCTTATCAGAAGGGTGGTAAGATCGGACTCTTCGGTGGTGCCGGAGTTGGTAAGACTGTCCTTATTCAAGAGCTTATCCGTAACATCGCTACAGAGCATGGTGGATATTCGGTATTTACCGGTGTTGGTGAGCGTACAAGAGAGGGTAATGACCTGTACCATGAAATGACAGAGTCGGGAGTTATCAACAAGACCACCATGGTATTCGGTCAGATGAATGAACCGCCCGGAGCTCGTATGAGAGTTGGTCTTACAGGACTTACAATGGCAGAGTACTTCCGTGATCAGGGTGGTAAGGATGTGTTGCTTTTCATCGACAACATTTTCCGTTTCACTCAGGCAGGTTCTGAGGTTTCAGCGCTGCTTGGCCGTGTGCCTTCAGCCGTTGGTTATCAGCCTACACTTCAGACGGAGATGGGTGCTTTGCAGGAGCGTATCACTTCAACAAAGAATGGTTCTATCACATCAGTTCAGGCTGTGTACGTGCCTGCGGACGACTTGACAGACCCTGCACCTGCTACAACATTTGCTCACTTGGATGCTACAACCGTACTTTCAAGACAGATCGTTGAGCTTGGTATTTATCCTGCTGTTGATCCTCTTGAGTCTACATCACGTATCCTTGATCCTAAGATCGTAGGTGAAGAGCATTATCAGGTTGCACGTGGAGTTCAGGAGATTCTTCAGAAGTATAAAGAGCTTCAGGATATCATTGCTATCCTTGGTATGGACGAGCTTTCAGAGGATGATAAGTTAGTCGTTTCCCGTGCAAGAAAGATTCAGAGATTCCTGTCACAGCCGTTCTTCGTTGCAGAGCAGTTTACTGGTACTTCAGGAAAGTATGTTCCTATCGCTGAGACTATCAGAGGATTTAAGGAGATCATCGAAGGTAAGCATGATGACATTCCTGAGGGTTACTTCCTCAATGCCGGCAGCATCGATGATGTGTTAGCTAAGGTGAAGTAACTATCGTGTGGTAAGAATGTAGAATGATTGCACGACAAGAATATATGTGTAATGAATCTGTAATATAATATCGGATCCATAAGCAGACCTTGGCGAAGGCGTCGGTATTTAGGGAACACGAAGTGTGAGCTTAGTACCGCTACGCCGTAGACAGAGTGAGAACGTGTCTGCGGTGGAACGATTTTATATTACGGATGAAGAAGATGTAGTAGTCGTGCAATCTCAATTATTCACCGAGAAGGAGAATTTCTATGGCAGATACAATGAAACTTAAGATAGTTGCTCCCGAGAGGATATTCTATGAAGGTGATGTAACCTTTGTGGAATTTACCACGACCGAGGGTAACATGGGTGTCTATCCAAAGCACATTCCTCTTACAGCGATAGTTGCACCGGGTATTCTTCGTATTCATGAAGGTGATACTGCTAAAGAAGCAACACTGATGTCCGGATTTATACAGGTTCTTCAGGATGGTGTTACCATTCTTGCAGAGAGCTGCGAATGGCCGGATGAGATTGATGCTAATCGTGCAAAGGAGGCTGAGATTCGCGCAAAACGTCGAATTGAGGAGGGCTCCGGAATAGATATGAATCGTGCTGAGCTTGCGCTTAAACGTGCACTGGTACGATTAAGCCTGAAAGGGTAAAAAATGGGATGCGAAAAAGTACATTTGCCCCCATATCATAATAAATAATAATCTAAGGGATATTTTCAATGCTGTTGAGGATATCCCTTTTGTGTGTATACTTATAAATACTTGACGCCGTAGTGTATAATTCTAGTTACACAAAGGCATCAGTGGTGTATAATAGGTTTTGGAGGTGAGTCTGATGGGGGTGACATTTTGTTGTGATATATATCATCGCTATGATAAGGTTGGTAGGCTTGAGATTATTGATGGGAAATTGGTGAAAAATGAGGTGTATACCGATAATCTGTTGTTTCACCCATGCCCGCGTTCAACTACATTTTCGAGCGTAGCAGACGCATTGGCGGATAGGGTTATATGTGAAGATAGAGTTGATGAGAAACTTTTAAAACATATGAATTTGAAGAAATATAATGTGTATGATATTTTGCGTTTTACTCATGGTGTTGATGTGGATGATTTTATCTGGTTCAAATTTGATGGAGAGGATATTACATTTGATGATGTGAGGGTGAGATAATTTGATGGTAGATCATATTACAGGTGGAAATACAACCGTTTATGAACCTTATTAAGATGCCGTATGATGTTATATGCGACCTCGCCAAGCCTTGAAAACACTGAGATTTAACGACTTAAGCTTTCCCTCACTTCTTCCCTTGTGTTATATCGTTATATATGGTTATACGAGACCTGATAGGGGAAAAAATAAGGGAATCTGAATGTAATGTATTATCAGATCGTATGAGTTCAAGGCCTATGGGTTGGAGTGAGATCGGATGTGACAGAATGTGTAAGTTGCGTTGTTTTGTCTGAAATAATGGTCGTGAAAAAGTCGTTGATCTTGTAAAGTGTCGTCGCGAAAAAGAGATGGAACGGCGGCTTCCGGCAACAGGAACAGACGGAATGGTTGATCAGAAAGAACGTGTAAGATATATATAATATTTGACCTCAAATCAAAACGGATGTAGAATGAAAAAAGTTGAAAAGATTCTATATCTTCTAGGATCATTCTATTCTTTCCCAACTGACAATAAGTTTACTCCGTCCAAAACTTCGAAAAATATTGACAAAATAAAAAAATATGCTAAAATTACTTCTGGAAGCAAAGGCGTTTCATCTTATTGGTGAAACGCCTCTTTTTTTGGAGGATGGGCAAAATGATCATATACAAATGGACCGATGGAAATGACGAAGATTTTCAAAGGTTTTATCTCAAAACATATATTCTTAAAAAAGCTATTGAGATTGATAAGCCGATATTTGGCATATGCAGAGGAATACAGTTTATCAATGCGGCACTTGGCGGTTCTCTCTATCAGGATCTTCCAACGCAGCATAAGTCTGAGGTTGAACACCATCAGACTCCGCCATATGATATTCCGGTCCATAAGGTAAAAATAGTGAAGGATTCACCACTGTATAAGTGTTTAAATACTGAATTGCTTGAAGTAAACAGTTATCATCATCAGGCAGTTCGGGAAGTGGCATCCGGAGTTTTCTTATAAAACGGATGAAAAGAGCAGAATGATATTTAAGAAATTTGTTGATGCCTCCACTTTATGAGAGGATGAATTGTATATATTATCCAACAAGACTGGGCAGATTGCACATTGTAAAGCATCTGAGTTTTGTTTATTATAGTGACTAGCAAAGGCGCTGGTGAAACTTTGGTTTCAACCGGCGCCTTTTTGTTTTTAAAAAAATGAATAAAAATGGACTGTAAATGTCCTGAGTCATGAAGGGAGGACGAACAAAATGAATAATCAGAAGCTTGTTCAGCATACTGACAGGATAAATACTTTGTTGGCCCGCTATGGTGTTAAGTTTGGTATCTATAAGAATAATACATTTAAGGAACAGTTGTTTCCATTTGATTCTATTCCGAGAATTATTGAAGATACCGAGTTTAAAATGCTGGAAAAGGGGCTTAAACAAAGAGTTTTAGCCATTAATTTTTTCTTGAAGGACATTTACTCAGATAAAAGAATTGTTAAGGACGGTGTGGTACCTGAAGACTTTATATATGCATCTTCAGGATATATGGCTGAATGTGAAGATGTTATGCCACTGAAAGGAATATATTCTCATATTTCAGGAATAGATTTGGTAAAGGGTAAAGATAATGAATGGTATATCCTGGAGGATAATCTCAGAGTGCCGTCAGGTGCATCTTATCCGATGATTGCCAGAGACTTGTGCCGAAAGAGTTCGCCGGAAACCTTCCATAATGTCAAGCTGATGGATAACCGTAATTATGCAGATCTGCTGAGAAAGACCATGGACTATGTAAATGCCGGCGGACATACTGTTATCCTTACGCCGGGACGATATAATGCAGCTTATTTTGAACATTCATATCTTGCTGAAAAGACTGGTGCACATCTTGTGACAGGGTCGGAACTCTTTGTTGAAAATGATGTTCTGTATTATATCAGTTCAAATGGCTCGAAGGAAAAAGTTGGAGCGGTCTACAGAAGAATATCAGATGAATATCTTGATCCGATGAACTTTAATCCGGAGTCTCTTATAGGCATACCACATATCTATGATGTCTTTAGAAAAGGCAATGTGGCGCTGATAAATGCACCGGGAAATGGAGTCGCAGATGATAAGGGAATATACTATTTTGTTCCTAAGATGATCAGATATTATCTGTCGGAGGAGCCGATTCTTAAAAATGCACCGACATATCTTCCGTTTTACGAAGAGGATATGCAGTATGTTCTTGAGAACTTTGACAAGCTGGTTCTTAAGGATGTGGCCGAAGCCGGTGGTTACGGGGTGGTATTTGGAAATACCATGACAAAGCAACAGAAGGAAGATTTTATTGTTTTATTAAAGAATGAACCGAGAAGATTTATAGCACAGGAGATTATAGATTTTCAGGATCTTGAGATTCTGGATGAGGGTGAGATAGTACCAAGGAAGGCAGACCTTAGAGCGTTTGTCCTGATGGCTGATGAACCTTACGTCTGGGCGAGTGGCCTTACCAGGTTTTCAAGAAATCCGGATTCATTTATTGTCAATTCATCTCAGGGAGGAGGATTTAAAGATACATGGGTATTATTTCAGTAGAACAGGTTGAACACCTTTATTGGTTAGGAAGATATACAGAGAGAGTATATACAACACTAAAGATATATTCTGAAAGCTTTGACAGAATGATTGATGAATCGGAGGACAGCTATCAGAAATATTGTGACTCCCTGGATATTCCGAATATATATGAATCAAAAGAGGATTTTTTAAAGAGATATCCCTTTGATATCAGTGTGCCGGATTCCATAATAAGTAATCTAAACAGGGCTTATGATAATGCCATAGTTCTTAGAGAAACTATAGGTTCTGAGGCACTTTCATATATTCAGCTTTCGATATATGCAATGAATAATGCATCTGTAAGCGATGCTCCCCTTATCGACCTTCAGCAGATTATGGATGATCTTCTTTCATTCTGGGGACTGGTTGATGATCAGATCGATTCAGATCAGATAAGAAATATCATTAAAGCAGGAAAAAGAATCGAGAGAATTGATTTGTATGCAAGGCTGGAGGTTGAGAAACCACGTCTGATTCGGGAGGTTCGCAGAATGATTCCACGAGTGTTAAGAAGTGGAATGAAGTATGATGATATGTCACTCAGCAGGGTGAGTACACTGATAAATGACGTAAATCTTGATTATGAAAAAATAATCACGAATGTTGAAAAAATAGTTTCATATTAAGAAGGTGATAATGTGGCTTTTTTGAACTATGAATATAAGATGAAAATCAAATATTCAAAGCCGGTGGACAAGTGCTATTTTACGATAAAGTCAATACCGGCAGATGATTTCAGACAAAGAAATATATCATATGAAATAAGCATAAATCCGTATGTCCAATATTCAGAAGGCGTTGATTCGTTTGGGAATATTCAGATTATCGGTCAGGAACCGGAGAGCCATTCGGAATTTGAATTTGTCATCAAGGGTCTTGTCGAAACCTATCAGGTAAATGTTCAGGGAGGGGTGAACACCGGCAAGATAGGAATGTATAAATATCCCTATGGTAAATGCATTTCGGGAGAAAAGATAATGGGATTTGTGGATGAGCTGTCGGCCGAGATGAAAGGGCTAACTGATGAAAAAGAAAAATGTCGTTTTATTATGAATCAGCTGTATGAAAGAATACGATATGAAAAAGGCAGCACTGAGATAGAAACTACAGCTGAAGAGGCCTTCGCAAATGGGAAAGGTGTATGTCAGGATTATGCCCATATATATATCAGTCTTCTTCGAGCCTTTTCTATTCCGGCAAGATACGTATGCGGCCTTATCGTGGGGGAAGGACAGAGTCATGCCTGGGTTGAAGCAGTATGCGATGGAAGCTTTATAGCCTTTGATCCGACACATAACAGAGAGATAACGGATGAGTATATAAAGCTGGGGGTAGGAAGAGATGCTACAGACTGTGCCATAAACAGAGGTGTTATGTGGGGTGGTGGACTTCAGACCCAGGAGATAGAGTGCATCGTAGAGAAATATTATTGATAAAGATGTCATAAGCAGCAAACAGATAAACTGAAAAAGGAGTACATGATGATAGAGACTGTAACATCGGTAGATCTTCCTATTGATGAAAAACTGATGATTAAAAAGAATCGAATATGTCCCCAGGTAATGAGTGAAGATGATGCGTCGTTAAAAAGGATCAGCATCGTCACAGGTATTCACGGTGATGAGCTTGAAGGGCAGTATGTCTGCTACGAGCTTCAAAGAAGGATAATGGAAGAATATGATAATCTGCAGGGAATAGTCGATATATATCCGGCTATGAATCCTCTTGGAATTGATTCCATTACCAGAGGAATACCTGCATTTGATCTTGATATGAATAGACTCTTTCCCGGAAACAAAGATGGCAATATGACAGAGTATATAGCTGCAGGAATTATGGAGGATATGGCCGGTTCTGACCTGGTTTTTGATATCCATGCAAGCAATATATATCTTACGGAAATACCACAGATAAGAATAAATGAACTACATGCGGAAACCCTTGTTCCACTGGCTAAACTTTCAAATGTAGATTTTATATGGGTACACGGAGCCAGTACAGTTTTGGAGGCTACATTTGCGCATAGTTTGAACAGTATCGGAACACCTGTGCTTGTAGTTGAAATGGGTGTGGGAATGAGACTTACCAGAGAATATGGAGAGCAGCTGATAGACGGCATATTTAATACGATGAAAGAACTCGGAATGTGGAAGGGAGAAGTGCCTGAAGTAAGATCTCCGATGATATCAGAGAATCCGGAGGATGTAAGCTACTTAAATGCATCGGCTAGCGGTCTTTTTGTTCCAGAGGTAAAGCATGGTGCATTTGTATCAAAGGGAGATCTGGTTGGCAGAATTGTGGATCCCCTGGAGGGAAAAGTGCTTGATGAGGTGAGGGCACCTCAGGGAGGAATGCTTTTTACGATCAGAGATTATCCTATAGTAGATGAAGGTTCACTCATGGGAAGAATACTGAATGAGGAGGTCTGCATCTATGAATAAGAGAATAATATATGAGATAAAAGGAATGTATCGTGATGACTTCAGAGTTACCGGTTATGAATTCGGTCAGGGGGAAGAATCAGTTTGTATGATAGGTAATTCAAGGGGAAATGAAGTGCAGCAGATATATTGTTGTTCCCAGCTTGTAAAAAAAATGAAACAGCTTGAGGAAGAGGGGAGAATAAAGGATGGAGTGAAAATACTGATTATTCCATCCATCAATCCATACTCAGTCAATATTCAGAAAAGATTCTGGTCTACAGACAATACGGATATTAACAGAATGTTTCCCGGCTACGATCTGGGAGAGACAACTCAGAGAATTGCAGATGGAGTTTTTAAAGAAATAAAAGACTATAAATACGGAATACAGTTTACTTCGTTTTATATGCCCGGAGATTTTGTACCGCATATCAGGTATATGAAAGAGGGATTCACACAAAGAGAAGATGCTGAAAAGTTCGGGCTTAAATATATAGTTGAAAGAACTGTGAGACCATATGATACAGCAACGCTTAATTATAACTGGCAGGTGTGGAATACGACTGCATTTTCCCTGTACACAAATACAACTTCAAGGATCAGCAGTACAGGTGCAGGTCAGGCCGTGCTGGCCGTGATGAACTTTATGGCAAACAGCGGAATGATAAAGTACAGTGCTATCGGCGAGAAAAATATCCGATTGATCGATGATAAGGATTTTATCTCGGTCAGGACAGCTAAGTCAGGGTTTTATGAGCCGCTGGTAAAAGCCGGGGATATGGTTGAGGCCGGAAGACCGCTGGCAAATATTATAAATCCATATGAGGGGAACATTATAGAAACGCTGTATTCTCCAATCAATGGAATTATCTTTTTTATTCATATTGAACCGATTACCTATGCTAATACGGCGGTAATAAAACTAATTGAACATGCATGATAAACAGAGGAGGAATAAAGAATTATGAATAAGATACAGATGAAAACACCTTTGGTAGAAATGGATGGGGATGAAATGACCAGAATCCTCTGGAAGATGATCAAGGATGAACTTATCCTGCCATTTATAGACCTGAAGTCAGAGTATTATGATCTGGGATTGGAAAACAGGGATAAAACGGATGATAAGGTTACTTTTGATTCGGCTTATGCGACAGAGAAATATGGCGTTGCTGTAAAATGCGCGACGATCACTCCGAATGCTGCTCGTGTTGAGGAATATAATCTAAAGGAAATGTGGAAGAGTCCAAATGGAACTATCAGAGCTATCCTTGATGGTACAGTATTCAGAGCGCCTATCATTGTCAAAGGTATTGAACCATGTGTAAAGAATTGGAAGGCTCCTATAACAATAGCCAGACATGCGTATGGAGATGTATATAAGGCTTCTGAGATGAAGATTCCGAGACCGGGAAAGGTGGAATTGGTATATACAGCTGAAGACGGATCTACAGATTCGGTTCTGGTTCATGAATTTGATTCTGCCGGAATAGTTCAGGGTATGCATAATTTGGAACCATCTATTGAAAGTTTTGCAAAAAGCTGCTTTAATTATGCCCTTGATACTAAACAGACGCTGTGGTTTGCAACGAAGGATACTATCTCTAAAAAATATGACCACACATTTAAGGATATCTTTAATGAGATATTTGAAGCTGAATATAAGGAAAAATTTGATGAGGCAGGTATAGAATTTTTTTATACACTGATTGATGATGCAGTTGCCAGAGTTATGAAATCTGAGGGCGGATTTATCTGGGCTTGTAAGAACTATGATGGTGATGTGATGAGTGATATGCTTTCCTCCGCATTTGGTTCGCTGGCTATGATGACTTCTGTTCTTGTATCACCAAGTGGGGTATATGAATATGAGGCAGCTCACGGAACTGTTCAGAGACATTATTATAAGCATCTGAAGGGAGAAGAGACATCAACGAATTCGGTAGCTACTATTTTTGCTTGGACAGGTGCACTTCGAAAAAGAGGTGAACTGGATAAGATTCCGGAACTTATTGATTTTGCTGATAAACTTGAAGCGTCTACTATAAGCACTATTGAATCGGGAAAAATGACTAAGGATCTGGCTCTTATTACATCCTTGAAAAAAGTTACTGTTCTTAATAGTGAGAATTTTATAAAAGCAATCAGGGAAACATTGGAACATAATCTATGAAAGATAAGCATGAGTTTGCAATTCCCGGAATAGGGATGAGAATAATAAAATCAGCCGTAGCTGTCTCACTGTGTATGGTGATCAATATCATACGCGGTGAAGGCGGCATAGTTTTTTATTCCCAGCTTGCAGCTTTATGGTGCATACAAATGTACCGAAGCAATACATTATCAAATGCTTTACAGCGAATGACAGGAACCGTAGTCGGTGCGGTATACGGACTGATATATATTCTGATATATCCTCACCATATTTCCGGAGAAGCTTACGGTGTTCTGTTTAATATTGGTTTTATTTTTATAGGTGTGATACTGGTAATATATTCGACGGTGCTAATAAATAAGAAGCAGGCTTCTTATTTTTCATGCGTGGTATTCTTAAGTATTGTCATAAATCATATCGGGGATATTAATCCGTATAGTTTTGTATGGAACAGATTTCTGGATACAATGATCGGAATAGTCATAGGACTTTTCTTAAATAATATGAGAATCTGTTTCAACCCTGATAGAGAAACGCTGTTTGTATCGGGAGTAGATGATATCTTAGTTGACAAGAATAATAAGGTGAGTGCATTTTCCAAGGTTGAGCTGAACAGAATGATTGAAGATGGAATGAGATTTACACTCTCTACAGTCCGCACGCCGGCTTCAGTTTTGGAGCCTTTATCAGACATAAACCTTAAATATCCGATAGTTGTAATGGATGGAGCGGCTCTTTATGACGTAAAGAATAATGAATATAAATCTGTTTTTGTAATATCACCTGATACAGCAAAAGAGCTGGTTGATCTGATAAGTGCAGGTAACATGTATCCTTATATAAATGTCATAATAGATGATACGCTGCTGATATATTATAACGATACGCCTGATGAGGTGAATCAGAATCTGGTTAAGACCATGCGGACATCTCCCTATAGAAACTATATTAAGAGGGATTATCCGTGTGATGAAAAAGTTGTATATATCATGCTGCTTGATACAGATGAACGGATCAACGCATTTTATGATAAACTGATCAAACAGGAATACGATAAGATATTAAAGATAGTCAGATATTCTTCAGAAGAGCATAGAGGCTATTCTTATATAAAAATATATAATAAAAATGCATCGAAGGATAAGATAACGTTTGGAACTGTTGCAGGAAAATATGATGTTGTTATAAAAAAGAATAGTTTTAATGAAATGGTAAAAAGAGTCAGAAAAAAGTACGAACCATTTATTGGAATAAAACATACTAAGAATTTATAGTGGTTTAAAATCGGAAGTGAACTTAATAATGTTAAGGGCAGTCGGAACAACTACATCACTAATAGGCAAGCAGAGGAGATAAGGATAATAGCGCCAGTACTACGAAGGGAACACAGGTTAAATATAAAAAAGACGACTATTTTTATAAGATGGATAAAATGGGTCGTTTGATGGCTCCGATTTTTGATAATGGAAGAGCTCTTCGCACTGATAATAGTAATATATTTTCGACATGTACATTGAGCGGATCATTTGAAGAACAGATATATGGAAAGTCTGATGGATTATGTTTTTTAATTAAATACATTAAAAATCAATGTTTTGACACTACTTACAATATGTGCTAGAATGTGCAAAGCAGGTTACTATTCGTGGTCGCTATAAGCTATGATAAGCGCTTCAATGGGCCTGCACAATTGAACGCTTATCATAACTTGTAGCGTAACTGCGAAGCAGGAACTCCACATACAGCCACGAACAGAAGCAACGAAGTTGCGCCATGTGCCTTGGCAGATGGTTTGTGGCTTGTAAATGTGGAGTACCACGAAGTTATAATAAGTACTGGGAATAGTAACCGTGAAGAAAAGAATAGTTATGAAATGTAATAATATTAAGAAAGGGAACTTGTGATATGTACGAGAAAGTATCAACCAACTTGAATTTTGTTGAGAGAGAAGAAAAGGTCCTTGATTTCTGGAAAAAGAATCAGATCTTTGAGGAGTCAATCAAAGAGAAGGAAGGTAAGCCTGTCTACACATTTTATGACGGACCACCAACCGCTAACGGTAAGCCACATATAGGCCACGTGCTTACACGTGTTATTAAGGATATGATTCCAAGATACCAGACTATGAAGGGACATAAGATAATCCGTAAAGCAGGATGGGACACACACGGTCTTCCTGTTGAGCTTGAGGTTGAGAAATTACTTGGAATAGACGGCAAAGAGCAGATTGAGGAATACGGCCTTGATCCATTTATTACTAAATGTAAGGAATCAGTTTGGAAATACAAAGGAATGTGGGAGGAGTTCTCCGGCAAGGTTGGTTTCTGGGCTGATATGGATGATCCGTATGTAACATATCACAATGACTTTATAGAGTCTGAGTGGTGGGCACTTAAGAAAATCTGGGACAGAGACCTTCTCTACAAAGGTTTCAAGATCGTTCCTTATTGCCCAAGATGTGGTACACCTCTTTCATCTCACGAGGTTGCTCAGGGGTATAAGACAGTTAAAGAGCGTTCAGCTATCGTTCGTTTTAAGGTTATTGGTGAGGATGCATACTTCCTCGCATGGACAACAACACCATGGACACTTCCATCTAACGTTGCACTCTGTGTAAATCCTGATGAGAAGTATGTTAAGGTTAAAGCAGTAGACGGCTATACCTACTACATGGCTGAAGCACTTCTTGAGCAGGTGCTTGGAAAATTGATCGTGGTTAAAAAAGGTGAGGAAGACAAGGCACTTAAGCCATTTGATAATGGTAAGGCATATGAGATTCTCGAGACTTATGTGGGTACTGACCTTGAACACAAAGAGTACGAGCCATTGTTTGCATGTGCTGCAGAGGTTGCAGCTAAGCAGAAGAAGAAAGGTCACTTCATTACATGTGATTCATATGTAACTATGACAGACGGTACAGGTATCGTTCATATCGCTCCTGCATTTGGTGAGGATGATGCTAATGTAGGAAGAAAGTACGACCTTCCTTTCGTACAGTTCGTTGACGGTAAGGGTAACATGACAGAGGAGACTCCATTTGCAGGTCTTTTCGTTAAGGATGCAGATCCTAAGGTGCTTGTTGACCTTGACAGCCGTGGACTTCTCTTCGATGCACCTAAGTTTGAGCATGATTATCCATTCTGCTGGAGATGTGATACTCCACTTATATATTACGCAAGAGATACCTGGTTCATCAAGATGACTGCAGTTCGTGATGACCTGGTTAAGAATAACAACAAAGTTAACTGGATTCCTGAGTCAATCGGTAAGGGACGTTTCGGCGACTGGTTAGAGAACGTTCAGGACTGGGGACTTTCAAGAAACCGTTACTGGGGTACACCACTTAATATCTGGGAGTGTGAGTGTGGCAAGCGCCACGCTATCGGTTCTATCGCAGAGCTTAAGGAAATGAGCGATAACTGTCCTGATGAGATTGAACTTCACAGACCATACATTGATGCAGTAACTATCAAATGTCCTGACTGTGGCAAGGAAATGCACAGAGTTCCTGAGGTTATTGACTGCTGGTTCGATTCGGGAGCAATGCCTTTCGCACAGTGGCATTATCCATTTGAAAATGAAGACATCTTCAAGGAGAATTACCCTGCTGACTTCATTTCAGAAGCTGTTGACCAGACAAGAGGATGGTTCTACTCACTTATGGCAATCTCAACACTTATATTTAACGAGGCTCCTTACAAGAACGTAATTGTACTCGGTCACGTACAGGATAAGGACGGACAGAAGATGAGTAAATCTAAGGGTAACGCAGTTGATCCTATGGATGCGCTTAATCAGTACGGAGCAGATGCTATCCGCTGGTACTTCTATACTAACTCTGCACCATGGCTTCCTAACCGTTTCCACGAGGATGCTGTTGTAGAGGGACAGAGAAAGTTCATGGGTACACTTTGGAACACTTATGCGTTCTATGTACTCTATGCAAATATTGATGAGTTTGATCCGACTAAGTACAGTCTTGATTACGATAAATTATCCGTTATGGATAAATGGTTGTTGTCAAAGCTTAACACTGCAGTTAAGACCTGCGATGAAAACCTTGGTTCTTACAGAATACCGGAAGCTGCAAGAGCACTTGCAGAGTTTGTTGATGATATGAGTAACTGGTATGTACGCCGCTCAAGAGAGAGATTCTGGGCTAAGGGCATGGAGCAGGATAAGATTAATGCTTACATGACTCTTTACACTGCACTTGTTACTATAAGCAAGGCATCAGCACCTATGATTCCATTTATGACAGAGGACATTTACCAGAACCTTGTTGTAGGAATTGATAAGAGTGCACCTAAGAGTATTCATCTTTGTGACTTCCCTGTTTGCGATGAGAAGCTCGTTGACAAAGAGCTTGAGGCTGACATGGATGAGGTTCTCCACATTGTTGTTATGGGTCGTGCAGGTAGAAATGCAGCCAACATCAAGAACAGACAGCCGATCGCTAACATGTACGTTAAGGCAGAGAAGGAACTTTCAGACTTCTATAAGGAAATAATCGCTGACGAGTTGAATGTTAAAGCTGTTACATTTAAGGACGATGTATCAGAGTTCTCTTCATACTCATTTAAACCGCAGTTAAAAACTGTTGGCCCTAAGTACGGTAAGCAGTTAAATGGAATCAGAGAGTATCTCACAAACGTTGACGGTACAGCTGCAATGGCAACTCTTAAGAGTGAGGGTGCGTTGAAGTTCGACGTTGACGGAGTTGAGGTCAGCCTTGCAGAAGAAGATCTTCTTATCGAGCTTGCTCAGTCGCCTGATTATGAGACACAGGCTGATAACGTGGTTACAGTTGTTCTTGACAAGAAGCTTACACCTGAGCTTATCGAGGAAGGATTTGTAAGAGAGATAATCTCTAAGGTTCAGACCATGCGTAAGGAAGCTGGCTTCGAGGTTATGGATAAGATTACAATCTCAGTATCAGGCAATGACAAGATTGCAGAGGTCATTAAGAACAATCAGGATGTTATATTCACCGACGTACTTGCAACAGCAATTGAGTACGACGGCGCTAAGGGATACACCAAGAACTGGAACATCAACGGTGAGAAGGTAGATCTCGGAGTTAGTAAGAACTGATAGATAACGAAATAAGAATATGCCAAACCCCACAAATTTTATTTGTGGGGTTTGTGTTTGGTGGCTTATAAACTATAAGAATTGCTTGAAAACATACCGGAATTCATTTAAAATATGATTTATAGAATCATTTTTTTGCAGTGAAAACGGGGGGACGAGTATGGGAGCACAAGAGATTACACGAGAGGCGGTAAAACAATTAGATAATCTTTTTGATGCGTTATCTATTGTTGCGGATGATACGCATGTATTTCTCTGTGATATGAGATATGATTACTCAAGATGGTCGAAATCACTTGTAGAGACATTTGATCTCCCTTCTGAATATATGTATGGAGCAGGGGCTATTTGGGAAGAACACGTGCATCCTGAAGATCGCAATGCGTACAGAGAGGGAGTAGATGCAATTTTTGCAAGAAAACGGGCGGGACACGATATGCAGTATCGTGCTAAGCGTCCTAACGGAGAGTATGATATTTGTACATGCAGAGGAATTGTTATACAGGATGAACAGGGAGTTCCATTATATTTTGGTGGAGCTATTAGGAATCATAGTCAAAAGAGTCATATAGATACATTGACCGGTCTGCGTAATCAGTACGGTTTCTTTGCAGACCTGCAGAGTTATATAAGGAATAAGATTCCGATTCGTATCGGAATGATCGGAATTGCAAAGCTTACGGAGATTAATGAGGTATACGGATATCATATTGGTAATGAAATCCTTCAATATTTTGGAAGATATATGATGGACAACGTGGTGAATCGCGGTGGAACGTACAGACTTGACGGTTCATGTTTTGCTATCATATCTACAACTCAGAGTGAGGAAAAGCTCTTAGAATTGTATGAGGATATTCGTGCACATTTCCGTAAAGGTATTAAGATAGATAATATGGATATCATAATTGAACTGAATGCCGGATTGATTTCTTTGGATGATTTTAATGTTGATGATCAGACGATATATTCCTGTCTTAATTTTGCATATGAGGAATCTAAAATCAAGAAGCATGGAGATCTTGTTATCTTCCGCAATGAGTTGAAGGGAGATAACAGAAAGGAACTTGAAAAGCTCCATGTTATAAGGGCATCAATTGCTCAGGATTATAAGGGTTTTTATCTTCTTTATCAGCCGGTAGTTGATGCGGAGACGGAGAAGTTGATCGGTGCTGAGGCGTTGTTGAGATGGAAGAATGAGGAATATGGCGTTGTTTCTCCGGACTCATTTATTCCCTTTCTGGAAAATGATCCAATGTTCCCGGAGCTTGGAGAATGGATACTAAGTACAGCACTTAAGGATTCACAAAAGCTTTCGTCCTATGTTTCGAATTTCAGAATTAACGTCAATCTTTCTTACGCACAGTTAGAGAGAGCTGATTTTACGGATGTTGTATGGAATACGATCAAGAAAGCCGGTTTTTCACCTGAGAACCTTTGTTTAGAGATTACAGAACGGTGTAGATTGTTGGATATGGAGCTTTTGCGTAACGTAATCGTAACGCTTCGTGCCGGTGGAGTGCATATAGCATTGGATGATTTTGGAACAGGCTTCTCATCTGTAGGACTTGTTAAGAATCTTCCGTTTGATACGATTAAGATTGACAGAAGTTTTGTTCAGCAGATAGAACAGGATGATAAAGAGAAGAGTCTCTTGATTTATTTTACCGACATGGCAGGAATCTATGGTGCAGATGTGTGCGTGGAGGGTATTGAGACCTCGGGTATGCGCGACATTATACGCGATTATGGTATTCACAGTTTTCAGGGATACTATTATTCTAAGCCCATTACCATAGAAGAATTGTTGGACAAGGCTAAGAATGGTCCTGATTGTTTTGTGAAAAATAATGCGTGAAAACGGCTTTTATCCGCAAACACCATCAAAGTATAAACCAGTTAAAAGTGAAAAAACAGACAGAAAGTATTTTCGCAATAAGTTGAAATCACCTGGAAGAACCTGATGCGTCGGGTTCTTTTTTTATTATATATTGACTGATAATTCTGATAAAACGATAGAAATTTACATAAAGATAAATAGTGGAGGGGGATAAAGTTCATTCATCAGGACATGATAATCAATTGCAACGATATAAAGCTGAATTGGGAATATTATATGTATCCGTCAAGAAAAGGATTTGGTAAGACTATGACAATAGGTGTAAATAAAATCGAATCTGTAAGTGCATAGAATTTGAAGCAGATGGTTGTACAAAACAGATATAATATTAAAAAGATGAGCGGAAAATCATCTTAAAATCTCTGTTGACTAAATTATACATAAATGATATGTTAAACTAGTTAAGGAGATTGATTTTAATTCAATCATGTAGATAATATCATATTAATTATTTAGTGAAGAAAGACACGAATGTTTAACAAAATGACTATAGAAAGGATAGAGTATTCTCTATGTTATTAAATTTAAAAAACATTGGTAGATTTTATAATAAAACGTCTATTAATATCAATGGTATTACGGTTCTTGCAGGAACGAATGGAACAGGTAAAAGTACAATAGGGAAGGCCTTGTATTGCATTTATAATAGTTTATATGATTATGAGAATAAGATAGAAGAAGAACGGAGAACGTCAATATATAGGAATTATAGGTTGATACAAGGTAATTATAGAAGTTCAATAAAAAATCGAAAAAAGATTAATGAAATAACTGATTATATGTTTCATTCACCGACAGATGAAAATATACTTATTCAGTTGGAAAATCTTACAGGAATTAGTAAAGAAGAAATCGATAAAGATGTCGTTGAAAGAATTAAGAATGCTATTATTATTTCTGATGATGATATTTTGAATGTTATTATAAAAAAACGGTTTGAATCTGAATTTGATTCTCAGGTTGGACATATTAATTATCCTGGAGAGACATCTGAGATTGAGGTAATTATTAAAGACAAAAGTATTAAAATACAAATAGACGATGACAAAGTATTAATAAATGATAAAATAAAATTGTTGAAAGATATTGCATATATTGATGATCCTTATGTTATAGATGATATATATCAATTTTCTTATTCAGGTGATTATTCTCATAGAATGGATATAATAAAGAAACTTAGAGGCAGAGAAGAGGAAAAGTTGACTGCTATAGATGACTATATTGTTAACGAACGCCTCACAGAATTATATGAAAAATTAGATAATATTTGTGGTGGAATAGTTGCTCAGAAAGATGAAGATGAGTATGAATATAAAGACAAAAAGTTGAAACAACGCTTATCTGTCAAGAATCTGTCAACGGGAATGAAGAGCTTTGTGGTAATTAAAACGTTGTTGTCAAAGGGGTGTCTTGAAGAAAACGGAATTGTTATTTTAGATGAGCCTGAAGCTCATCTACATCCTGAATGGATGTTATTATATGCCGAAATGATTGTTCTTTTACAGAAAATATTAAAGATTAATTTTGTCATTAGCACTCATAGCTCAGAATTTCTTAGTTATATTGAGTTATACAGTAAGAAACATGAAATAGCGGATGATTGTAAATATTATTTGCTTGAAGAAGATAGAAATGATTCTACTATCACTAATGTTTTTGATTATACTGAAAATATTGATAAAATATATGATGTCTTAACAAGACCATTTTTGTGGGCAAGTAAGGAGTTGGATTCACAATTATGAAGGATTATTTTTGTTTAAAACATTTTGACGAATTTAGTAATCCGGAAGTTCATAAAACATTGAAAGTTACTTCGGAAGATAATAGTAAAAATCCATCTGAGTATATGACTCAGGTGAAAACAAAAGTAATTGATTTTGATGAGGTGAAAGAGAATTATTTAAAAGATCATGGCATGAATGAAGATAATGCTAAGTCAGTTGATGCTCTTTATAAATTGAATGACAAGTTGTGTATGGCTGAGTTCAAAAATGGAGATTTCAAAAGTAGTGAAATCATTGAAAAGGCATTGTCAAGTGCTATGATTTATATGGATATAACGGGGTGTTGTCTGGAAGAATTTAGAAGAAATTCTGTTTTTGTTTTGGTTTATAATGAACGAGTGAAAAATCCTAGTTCTAGACAGTGGGCAGCTAGCTACAAGGCAAAAAGTTCTAATAGAAGATATAGTAAGTTTCAACTTGATCATTTGTGGAAATTTTGTTTTGAAAAAGTAGTTGAGATAGAGAAAGGCGAATTTGATAATACCCAATATGCAACACAAATAGAATCATATTAAATAATGCATGTTAAAATGGATAATTACCGATAGGACGGTGATTATCCATTTTGTGTTTAAAGAGAGAGTTTGAATTGTGTTATAGTTATAAGAAGTAGGCTGGCAGATATGCTGTGAAATTAAGCTGATTAAATGATTAGTATTGTGTATACATATCTGCCAACCAAAACAAGAGTTATTATAACAAGAATATTGACAATATCAACATAATTCGTACGACATATTTCGACAACTGATCAGATAAATTTTAATATTAGTTGAGATAATTTAAAATATAATTTTAGAAAAACAAAAATGCAACTAAAAAAATCATGTATAATGTCACACTGTATTGTGGATTGTTGACGCTTTATGAAAGAAAATGTATAATATTATATACTAAATTAATAAATGCAAATGCTCCAATGAATAAGGGAGTTGCAAAAGTGGTGATAGAATGATAAAGGTTGCTATATGTGACGATAACAGTGAAGATTTGAGTAGTGCAAAAGGCATTTTTACTTCTGTTTTTGATAAATTGGGAATAGATAATGTATTGCAGTTGTTTACGTCCGCAGAGGAAATGCTGGCAGATAAGCAAGATATTGATTTGGCAATACTTGATATCGAAATTAACGGAGAAAATGGAATTGATTTGGGCAGACAGTTAAAATCAAGATACCCTCAGATAAAAATAATCTACATAACTAGTTTTGAACAATACTGTATGCAGGCAATTAATGAAATACATGCATTTTCGTTTTTGTGCAAACCATTGATTGTGGACAAGGTTATAGAGCAAATGCATGATTTGATTCCGGAGATTGAGGGACTGAAAGACTCTATAGAGAAAACGTTTTATAAGGTCACAAATGATCATGGGAGAGAGTATCCCATACTTAAAATAAATATAAATGATATTATATATTTTGAATATATTAAATCTAAACGTAAAATTTCAATTGTTCTTAAGGATGCAGTATACGAATACTCGTATGTTATGGGAAAACTCATTGATGAACTGGCTGATTATGGATTTGCTGTTAATTGTAGAGGATGTTTGGTGAATTTGCGCCACATAGAAAAGATTCAAGGCTATGAAGTGTATATGGATAATGGAAAGAGTTTGCCATTATCACAGAAAAGAGTCGCCAGGTTTAAGGAGATAATGAATGATTATATACATCATTTAGTGTAGGTATAAATATGGAAAAAATTATTTTGTTTTTATGTTCCTGTGTATCCTGTTTTATTATCATAAAAATTATAATGCAATATATGGATGGTAGATATAAGAGGACAGTAAAGTCAAATATTTTATACATCAATATAGAGTTAGTGATAACACTTGGAATTGCATTTGTTAATTTGTTAGATATCGCTTTTTTGAATTTTGCAATATGGGTTGTTGCTGTTGGAATTTGTTCAGTTTTTCTATATTTTGAAGAAGTCGAACGTCCGGTTAAAAGGTTACTTGAATCGGAAGTAGTTCTTTTTGTTATGGCTATTTGCGAATCTCTTGGCGTTGGGTTAATTGACTGGATTATGGAGATGCTGGATATAGAGATAATTGACGAGGTTATGCGCAATTGTCTGGAGGTGGCATTCTCAAAGATTATACTTATATTTTTATATTACATGGTGGTTGAGAGGCTGCTGAAACACACACCCTTTACTAATATGCAGTATATATTTAATTGCATAATATTGATGTATTCGTTGATCGATATAATTGTGATTGTGGGAATCGCTGATAAAAAGGATAATAACTATCTTTTGATTTTAAATCTTGGTTGCATTGTACTTGCTGATCTTTACCTATTATACTTTGTAAAAGTAATGAATGAGAAAAATTATTTGGAGTATGAGGTCAGGGCATTAGAAAAACAGGCGAACATGCAATACGAGTACTATTTACATCAGGAACAAAAATATAAAAGAACCGTTCAGATATTACATGACGTTAATAAGCATATAGACTCGATAGAAAAATTATATCGAAGTGGAAATGTTGCGGATGCAGTCAGGTATACCAATAAGATAGAGGGGATGTTGCAACCGTTAATTCCGGTTAGATATACAGGTAATCCGATATTGGATATTTTATTAACGGATAAGTCCACTATAATGTCGGAAAAAGGAATTGATTTCAATATAAAAGTTGATAATGTTATGTTGGACTTTATTGAACCTATTGATGTTACAACTATATTTGGAAACCTGTTGGATAACTCAATAGAAGCCTGCGGGCAGGTTGATGGTATGAGAGTTGTCGATATTTCAATACATTCATTTCATGAAATGATATCGATACAGATTAAGAACAGTTATCAAACCATTAAGTGGAAGAAGGGAATCCCGGTTTCAAATAAAGGAAAAAACAGAGGAATTGGTCTTTTAAATGTACAATCGTGTATAGAAAAATATAACGGTGATATTAAGTTTAAAGAAGAGACGGGAATGTTTGTAATTGATATATTCCTGTGTAAATAAGGGCAGAAATGCCCTTTTTTAATGCCTGAAATGTATTTCGTGCAAAAAATCTGTACCTCACGTAAAAAGTATTTACTTTTTAAATGTTAAGTAGATTATTAAGTTGTTTGAAAACTTTTTTCAGAGGTGAGAGCATGAAGGACATTCAGAATAGTAGAATTAAATTGTTAGATACGTTCATTAACAGAATTTTATGCGTTATGGTCGGAGAACATTTTATTGATGAGGAAGAGGCGGATATATATCGCTTTGGGTTAGAATGTATGGTGTTAAAAGTCATACATTACATATCATATATTATTATAGCTATATTCATGAAATCAGTTGTCACTATGATATTTAGTTCTATTATTCTTGTTCCTTTAAGGTGCATGGCAGGTGGATATCATGCAAAAACAAGAATAAGATGTTACTTGTTTTCGTGTGCGGTAGTGGCTTTCTTGTGTAAGTTAAACCAAGTGCCGGTTTCTATGAATATTAGTATAATTATATTACTGATTGCAGATGTGATCATTTTAGCTTTTGCTCCTGTGGAAAATGAAAACAGACCAATTGATATGGATGAAAAGATAATATTTGTGTATAAAACAAGACTGATTTTATTAATAGGTAATATAGCAATAATAATATCTGTATTATTAAAGTTAGGTATACACGGATACATGATAAACGGTATTTTGGTTGTCGCACTGATGTTGTTGTTGGGGAAAATAAAGATGTCGTGAGATGTATTTCGTGCTCGAAATCTGTACCTCATGCAAATAGTATTTACTTTTTAATCGAAATTTGTAATATTTGGTAGTAGCTGAAAGGCAAAAGTAATGTATGGAGGTTCAAGAAATGGATACAAAAAGAAAAATATTAGAATCTATGTCAAAAGTTGCATTTTATAATGCAAAAAAAGAAGCGAATTCGGCATGTATTTTATTAGGATATCAGCCTAAGATGTCGAAAGAGATGAAGGCAAAGCTTAAGAGTAAATAGATTCTATAACGAAACGACAAATGCTGTGCGTGAATAATCATTTGTAGTGTAAGTTTTATACGTTAATATACAACAGAATCCGAACGGGAAAAAGGATTCTGTTGTATAGACAAATATAGATATTTTTAGCTATAAAGTATTTATAGAATCGATAAGAATTTTCTTATCTCCATCAAAATAGTAGTGGTAAAGATTATTTAACTTAAACTCTCTGTATTTTTCTATAGTGATAAGTGGTTTATATGTATATTCTTTACCATTTCTAATCATTTTAATGTATTTTTTTTCAATTAGTTTTCTGAAATATGTTGATACAGTTTGAGGCTTCCAGGCCTTAGCTCTAGGTTCATAGTTGGTTGCTTCCATTACCGAGGATAAAGATATGGCTTTATCCATTTTCCAAATGGCAAGCATAATTACTTCTTCAGTTTTAGTGAGTTCTTGCATTTTTGAATCCTCCTAATTAATGTCGTTTAACTTTTGCAATTAGTAACGAAAAGTGTAAATTTAATTATATCATGTTTTGATGAGTGGGGTAAAGCCTTAAAAATGTTTCTGTTTTGTATTCAATTTGCTATGAATTAGAACTGCTAGTGTATCTAAAAATATTTTCTTAGTGTAATAATTACCTTTATGATTTAGTAACAGATGTTTAATGAATTACTCATGATTATATTGGAGGAGGGATAAAATGGCTATATCGAAAAATACGATGATAAGGAAATATGTTCAAGCAATAAGAGAGGGAAATGCAAGTATATTTGCCGGAGCGGGGTTATCGAGAGGGTCGGGATATGTTGATTGGAAAACTCTACTGAAGCCGCTGGCTAAGGAAGTATCTCTTGAAATCGAGAGGGAAAAAGATTATCTTTCGGTTGCTCAATATTATAGAAATGAGTCTGGTGCTAGAGCTAGTATAAATCAAGAATTGTTAAATGTCTTTAATGCAGAAGTTGATGAAAATGAGAATGTTGAAATTATTGCGAGACTCCCTATATCAACATATTGGACCACCAATTATGATAAACTTATTGAAAAAGAACTTGAAAAGAATAATAAAAAAGTTGATGTTAAGATGGACTCAGATCAATTGGCTACGGTTTTGTTGAATAGAGATGCGGTTGTTTATAAAATGCATGGCGATGTGGATCACCCGGCTCATGCGGTTTTAACAAAAGATGACTATATATTGTATGATAATAAAAGACCACTATTTAAAACAATATTGAAGGGCGATTTAATATCAAAGAAATTTCTTTTTATTGGATTTAGTTTTGAAGACCCAAATCTGGACTATGTTTTAGGTCAAATTCATGCTCTTATGGATGAAAATATTGCAGAACATTATTGTGTTCTTAGAAGTGTAAATAAACTAGATTATGAAAATGATGAGGATTATGGATATGAAAAAGCGAGGCAAGAATTAAGGTCTAAAGATTTGGCTCGTTACGGAATACAGACTGTATTTGTGGATGATTACAATGAGATTACAGATATACTTCGGAATATAGAACTTGCAGTAAAGAGAAATAATGTTTTTGTTTCCGGTAGCGCTGATGATTATGGTGCTTGGGGGAGTGAGAAAGCGAAGGAGTTAGCAAAAAAAATTGCTAAGAATTTAGTAAAAAATGATTTTAAGATTACATCGGGATTTGGACTTGGATTGGGGTCATCAGTTATAAATGGAGCATTATCTGAAATATTTCAAAGTAAGTATAAACATATAGATGAATACTTATGCCTTAGACCTTTTCCGCAAGGAATAATGGATTTGAAAGAAAAAAATAATTTGTATAATCAATATAGAAGAGATATGATTTCTGATACTGGAATAGCTGTATTTATGTTTGGAAATAAGGAAGAACCAAAAGGTTCTAAAAAAATAATTGATGCTCCTGGGTGTTGGGAAGAATTTATTATTGCAAGAGATAACGAAAATATTATTATTCCAATTGGAAGTACAGGTTTTATGGCAAAGAAAATATTCGATGAGGTTAAAGCGAATATGGATAATTACAAATATTTAGAGAAATATATAGATATTTTAGAAAAAGAACCAAATGTTGATAAGTTGGTGGAAATAGTAACAACTATTGCGAAAGAACAGAGAATGGCGTAAAGAGTTTAAAAAGAAAAGGAGAGATGATAAAGTGGCACACAAAACATTTATTTCGTATAAATATAGTGAATCTAAAGAGTTAAGAGATAAGATAATTAAAGCACTCGGTAATGATGCTACATATTACAGGGGTGAGAATGTTGATTCTAAAGATATGACAAATTATAAACGAGAAACAATAAGAAAAAATCTTGCAGATTTAATGTATGATACATCTGTAACGATAGTAATTCTTTCTCCTAATATGCGAGATAGTGAATGGATTGGATGGGAGATCTCTTACTGTCTGAAAAAAATAAAAAGACATAATAGAACATCTTTGAGGAATGGTGTGGTTGCTGTAATTAAAAAGGAAAAAGGAAGTTATTCATGGTTTAAATGTTTAGAAAATGGTGTGGTAAATTATAATATGTATAAGATACAAGATATAATAAAAGAAAACCATTTCAACTCAAATCCTCCGATAAAGGTGAATGGCGCATATGATTGGCTGAATGGTTCGTATATAGCATTTGTCGAAGAGGATACTTTTTTAGATAATCCCAATAAATATATTAATAATGCTTATGAAAAAAGTGAAAATAATGGAAAAGGATATGATTTGTCAATTACTGAGGAATAGTGGACTGATACTTTTAGAAATTTAAAATGGGTGGTGATTATGTGCCTGGAGTAACAAAGCATATTTATGATCATGAAATACGTGATATACAAGATGAATGGAGTAAACAACTTTCATCAATAAGCAAGGTTTTACCAAAAGAATATGACAAAGAAGATGTTGTTAAGCTGCTAAAAAAATATTATCCTCACGAATGGCATTCGGTAGAGTTTAAAAAGAATTATTATGATATTAAAGATAGACACATAAAAAAACATAAAGGAAAAAGTCGCTATAATATGCCTGGTCCGGAGTGTTTATTGGAGTTCAATCCTGTTTTTAAACATATTATTTCTTCACAAGTAAGAAAACAACATATGGATAATTATTCTGATGAACAATGGAGTTATGAAACTGAGAAACTTTGGAATAAACGAGAAAACAAGATAAAAAGAATTAATGAAAAAATTGAAAAAGCTACTTCTAAAACGCAAATGGTAACACCTGATTTTTTGGATGTATTAATTGGTTTGTATTCAAGGAAGAATACCTCACAAAAAGATAAAGTTTATATTATTAATGAGTTGATGAAGTATTATAATTCAAAGGTTATTAATTTCTTTTTTAAAGTCAATGATACAGAGCTTAATAGACAGTTGAGAGAAATGGCCTTTAAACATTTGCAGAGTTTTAATTTTCAACCAAGATTAAGAAGACAAAAGTATATGCAAGTGCATACAAAGAACAAAAAAAGGAAGGAGTATTTAAAAAAGATATATCCAAATTTGACATATAGTATTCCTTTTAATCCAGAGGAATTGGAATATAGATTAGAATTGGGAAAAGAACAGAAAATTAAGAAGTTTAAGTACTTTGTTTCTCATAGTAGTTCAGATGCGAAAACTGTACAAAAGCTCATAGATTATGAGAACAAACAGAATAATTTGGTGTTCTGTGACTGGATTAATGATTCGGATTATTTGAAGCGACATTTGTTGTGTGAATCAACATTGAAAGTAATTGAATGGAGATTAAAACAGTCTGAAGCAATGATTTTCGTTCGATCACAAAAATCATTAGAATCTGTATGGTGTAAGTACGAATTAAACTATTTTCATAGTCTGGGTGGGAAGATATATGTAATAGATAAAGAAAATCTAGATAATGGTGATTTTGAATTTGTAATTTATAATGAAAAGGAATATCTGGATGAAAGGTATAAGCAGTTAGTAATAATAGAAAAGGAAAAAAATTAATAAAAATTAGTATAACAAGAAGAAACGGCAGATATGTATAGGGATTGTGCTGATTAAATGATTAGTATAGTTTTAATGCATACCTGCCGTTTTTCGACATGGTAATGTTGATATTCTTGAAAAAAGTGCAGAGAAACAATAAAACAAGAAGTATAATATCAAAAGAAAATGGATATGGTAGTATTATGATATACATTAAAATGAGAAAAAATCGTATTTGGATGTTGATTTGTGCGAAAAACTGTATATAATAGAAAGTAGAAAAGAAGGTGAGGTAGCAATCATGT
>CADBCZ010000065.1 GCA_902793335.1 uncultured Lachnospiraceae bacterium | reverse complement strand
CTTTATATCGTCTGGATATTTTCTTGCTTCCAAATGGTACAAATACGATGGTGGTTTTTATGTAATCAAACGTTATTGCAAAAGATTAATGCTTCCACTACTCGTTTTTTCTCTTGTTTATATATCGCAATATGCAGTTTATTCTTTTTTTACAATGGGAAGAGTATGATGCATATAGCACTGGCTTTGGCTAGAAATATTATATTCTATCCAATGGGTGCTTTATGGTTTGTTCAGGCATGTATTGTGGGGGCTCTTCTACTTTACCCATTTTTAAAGAGGAATAAACTCTCATTTGCAATTGCATGTGGCTTCATTTTATACGGAATTGGGCAACTATTCAATAGTTATAGCTTTATAATAAGCGAATGGGAAGAACGAGATATTGTATTATTTTTTTGCAAGTCGCTTAGGAATGGTTTCACTATGGGGCTTTTATGGTTAGCATTAGGATTTAAATGCTATCAAATTAACAAGAAAAAGCCAAATAGAACTGTTTTAATCACAGCATTAATTATCGGACTCATTTTACAGTTTATCGAAACAACTGCAATCTTCTATGCATCAGGTAACAATCTCGCTGATGATGGTTCTCTATTTCTATCACAATTGATTGTAGTTCCAGCAATACTGTTACTATTATTACAAACAAGAATGGATTTAAATGAAGAAATCTCCCTTCGATTAAGGAATCTGTCCACTGGTATGTATTTTCTCCACACTCCGTTGAGATTCATGTATGACTTTTTTATCAGCAATGATACTATACTATTTTTTGTAGTTTTCATATCTGCATATTCTATCTGTGTATTCTCGTATAAGACGTTATTTTTACATTTTGACAAACTATTGAGGTAATTAAGAATCCGTAAAGTTCACACTGAAAATCATCATCAACTGGAATAAATGGCCTATTCTATTAGGAAGAACAAAATAATCTCTCGCAGCTATTACGCCAAACAATTTTATAAGCTATCCACAATAACCATTTAAAGCCATTTTTGTCTCCATTTGTTAATAAAACAAAAACAAATTAGCAAAACAACCTTTCATCGGGCTATAAGCATGACAATATTATAAAAAAAGAATAATAGCTTACTTTTTTTTTGTTTTTTCTGAACTTTTTTCTAATTTTGCACGTCAAATTGAGAGTAATTATACTAAACATTAGTTTTTTCACAAAACAGTTTTATTTTAATGAAAAAGAAGTTTGTAGCCATCCCCAACTTCATTATGTATGTAGCTCATAAATGTATTTATATTATTGAGCACCCACGAAAATATTATCGATATACATTTTTAATTAGATTTTTAATTCGCTTTTCTCGTTTTTATGGTGACCATTATTATTTGAATAAAATATTTCCTCTGTTCACAGGTTACGAACTAGATATTGATAATCCGAAAACATTTAATGAGAAATTACAATGGCTTAAGCTATATTATCGCAAGCCTGAATTCTCGGCAATGGTAGACAAAGCAGAGGCGAAGAATTATGCTGCAAGTATAATTGGCGAGGAACATATTATTCCAACTATTGCGATTTACAATACAGTTGATGAAATCGACTTTGATTCGCTGCCAAAACAGTTTGTGCTAAAATGTACACACAATAGTGGGAATCTTGTAATTTGTAAAGATAAGTCTACTATTGATCCAGAAAATACGCTCAAGCAATTGAGGAAAGGCTTAAAAAACAACTATTATCATCTAGGAAAAGAATGGGTATATAAGAATATACAGCCAAGAATTATTGCAGAAAAGTATTTAACCGATGATGGCGACGAGTTAAGAGATTACAAAATATTTAACTTTGGTGGTGAGCCTAAGATTATTGAAGTAGATTATAATCGTTTCATAAATCACAAACGACAAATATATACAACAGAATGGCAAAAAATGAGTGTCACAATGGAATATCCAAGTGATAATACTAAGATAGAGAAGCCCAAGCAATTAGAACAAATACTAGACTTCGCCAGAAAGTTATCAAAAGGACATCCTTTTATTCGCACCGATTTCTACATTGTTGACAATATTGTATATTTTGGCGAGTTAACTTTTTATCATGATTGTGGTTTTGGACACATCAAACCCTTTGAATTTGACATGGAGATGGGAAGCTGGATAAAATTACCAAGACCGATTCCCTCTGCATAAACAATAATTATACGTTAGCAATTTCCAAAATAAAACGATTTTTGCATCTGTCGCAAATTTTAGAAGAAGGAACGGCGAATTTTCAAATAAAGATCAGGAATATAACGGAACAAATAAGAAACTGCCAACTGTTTTATGCTCCCTGTAAAAATAAATAAAGAAGGTTTAATCTTATTATTTAAATCAGAGACTATAATATTTCTTTGTGCATACAATTCATCACTATGCACTATACACCACAAACCGTATGAAAAAGATGCAAAAATATTGTCTGACAGTTTCTCTCTAACTTGAGGATGCATGTTCCCGTTTCTTTTTAATTCATTTAGCGCAGACAAACAACTATTCAAATCAAGCATCTTCTTAAGATTCATCGAAGAAGTAAAAGAGCCTGCTCGCATTCTATACACATATAAAACATAATGAGCCCTCAAGAATGTTTTTGCCTTAATGAAGCTCTCCTGGCATAAAAGCGTATCTTCATACCAGAAAGGTTTAAAATCTATTTTATTGTCTATTAAGAATGAACGTCGGAAAAGCATAAGCCAAATATAGCATTCATATGGGCTCAAATCTTCCAAAAATGCCTGTTCTGCAGATTTCAACGTTTCTGAATATTCTTGCTGAAGGCGTATCATCTGACCATAATTCTCCCCATCATTAAACTTGCAATAGTCTGCCATCAAAATGTCAACATTAGAGGATAAAGCCCTGTTCAAAAGTACAGATAGAGCATTATCAACCAACAAATCATCAGGATCCATAAAATACACATATTCACCTTGAGACTTATAAAGGCCAGAATTACGAGCAATAGAAACCCCTTGATTTTCTTGATTGAGGACTATAATATTTTGATGTTCCCCAATGACATCTTTAACAACTCCAATACTATTATCAGGTGTTCCATCGTTTACGAGAATAACCTCAAAATCTTCATCATTCAGCCCTTGTCTGAATATGGATTCCAAACATTCCTTAATATATGCTTCAACTTTATATATTGGCAATATTATACTCAACTTTTTCATACTCAAATCAAATAAATTTCCTACGAATAGACATCAATAAACCTGTAAGACGAGGAGAACACTTTAGTAGTATCATACAACAAGCACGTTCTATCAGGCTTATCCGTTTACAGCCTACATAAGAGCGCCAAGTGTTGTGTACACAAGTATTACAATGCGTGACAGCAACATCCTTTTCTTCAGTATTCCAAGCATAAAGCCTGAGAAGAAGTAATCGCGAATACAAACGTTGGAGCAAATAGGCTTTCAAGAATTCCAAATCACTAGGACATTCCAAAAAATTTCTATGACAAATTCCTGTTATAATCTTCAAATAAGAAACACGATAATTCGCCTGATGCATTGCAGATCCAGATCTTTGCATCCAGAAATAGAGTTCGGAGTCAATTAAAACTGCAGACTTCAGATGCATATACACTCTGAAATTAAAATCGACATCCTGAGCAATTCGGTACTCCCTCGCCCACAAGCCATCAATCAAAGAACGTCTATACAATTTATTCCATACGATGTCGGGAAGAACATTATCACTCAAATTTAGTAACTTCTCAACAGAAATAACTTGTTCTAGTCTTTCCACATCAACAGTTATATCTTCATCAAGAGATGTTGTACGCTTGTATTCACACATAGACAAGCCACACTCTGGATGATTAACAAGTGCTTCATAAAGACATTTCACAGCATCAACATGGATATAGTCATCACTATCAATATACATGATATAGTTGCCAGTTGCCAACTTTTGGCCGGAATTACGAGCAGCCCAAAGCCCCTGATTAACCTGATGAATAACAATACATCTATCATCTGTTTTTGCCAATGATTCGCACAATTCTCCAGATCCATCTGCAGAACCATCATCAACTAAGATTATCTCTAGATTCTGATACGATTGCTTCGTTATAGTTTCAAAGCACCTAGCCAAATAGGGCTTAACATTATAAACAGGGACAATTATACTGATTAGCTCTCCTTTTTCTACCATTCTTTCTTTCATAACACCTAAACTACAACACTTGTTAATAACTTCTCATACTCAGACATCACTACTGGCAGAGACCTGCTTGCAGCCCATAATCTTGCTTTTTTTCCCATCTCTTTACGTTCAATCTCGTGAGTTATAAGCCACTCCATCTTCAAAGCAAGATCTTTAATATCCCCATTTTGAGCCAATAGTCCTGTCACACCATCCTGAATAAGTTCTCGTGGACCTACTGGACAGTCCATCGACACACAAGGAACGCCACAAGACATAGCTTCCACCAATACTAATGAATAAGCTTCATGCTCTGAACAAAGCACTAACATCTCACTACGTTTATACTCGTCATAAATTGCTTGGGTCGGATTGTGAATAATAATACGATTCTCTAATTTCAAGCTAGCAATCTGATCAAGTATTTTTTGTTTCTCATTGCCTTCGCCGAAGATATCCACATGCCATTCAAGATATTTTTCAGCAATCATCGAAAAGGCCGAGACAAGACGATCAATACGCTTCTCATGATTAAACCTACCAACAAAGATAATCCGCCCTTTATCCTTGGGAATGTCATCAACCACTTCTGGATAAGACGTAACTGGATTAGGAATTACTACCACATTTGAGAAATAGCGTCGCCAATTATTTGCATCGGCCTTAGTTAACACGACGAGACGAGCACATCGTTTAAGATGCTTAAGCGTATGCAAATAGTACATCTTTGTAAACTTTTGCTTCAACTTACTGCCAGAAATCTCCACATTACGCATCACATGGTCGAATGCATTATGAAATTCAGCTAAAACAGGAACATTACCAGAAGCATCCAAAACGACATCAATAAGCGTTTGCCAATCGGACGCCATGACAACGGCATCAGCCCTAAATGAAGTTACTATATCGCGTAGCGACTGTTTAAATAGTGAGCGCAGACGCATAAAATGACACATTCGCATTAAAGGAGAATACTTGGACAATGTGAAAAAGCGACAGTCCAAATCCTTATACGCTACCGAAGCATGCAGTTCGTATGGAATGGGATGTTGTCCTTGTTCATAACTCACAAGCATCACCTGACACCCAGCTTCAGCAAGATAGTTAGCCTTGTCGACAATAACGCGTTCAGCACCACCAACTAAAGCGAACGACCTATGTATAATGAGAATGCGCATAAGATAGAAAACTTATTTTTTGAACTTCCAAGGCATCAAAAATAATTCCGCCTTACGAACAAATTTTTGCCCCAAAAATTTCACAAAGAAAGCCCGGCTGCGATAGTAGGCCTTAGCTTTGGGTGAGAACCATGAGTTCTGATAATGATGAATAGCATATGTATAAGGTGTTATCTCAACTTCACGTGAGTCAAACACCTTAGGTGAGAAAAAAGCATCGTTAAACTCCAACACTTCATTCTGCATATCTAACGTTCTAATATTCAAGCTGTCATTTAAAGACAACACACGCACTAGCTTGAACTTGCTTATCTGTTCAACCATAATCTCTGGAAGTTTTTTAATATCAAGAGAACCATCTTCTTTTATAAAGCAGCGATTCTCATAATAATCCAAACATCGCTTTATCCAATCACACCCTTTTTCTGCACCTATAATTGCAGCTTCTGGGGTTTGAGCTTTTTCTGCGCCAATAAAATATGGAAGATCAAGTAGATCATCAAAACTCTTCAAGACCTCTACATCAGAATCCAAATAGATTCCACCATAATAGTATAAAGCATGAAAACGAATATAGTCAGCAGCAAAAGCGTACTTTTTCTTTTCAAATGCCTGTTTAACCCAAATTGACGACTCTAAATCAAAACGATTTGTATCCCAAAGCATCACCTCATAATCTGGCAAATGCTTTTTCCAACTAGCTAAACACTTAGCAATTTTAGGAGGATATGGATCACCGCTGAGCCAACATAAATGTATTATTTTGGGTATCATAATTAATGAGTTATATTTTAAATCTAAATTATTGGTGCAAAGATAATAAAATAATATGAATTATCAAACAATTACGACTAATTATGACTTGAGGGATTGAAATAAATTAATCCACAGAGGCATTATTTTATTTCCCTCGAAACGAGAAGAAGATTTTATACCCTCATTTCCCATCTTAACGCGAAGATTGTGATCAGTCATCAACAAACAGACTTTCTCTGCGAACTTATCAATATCACGATTTTCAATAACGAAACCATCAACACCATCACGTATAATCTCCCGAGGTCCATATGGACAATCGAAGGCGACCACAGGCAAGCCACAACTCATCGCCTCTGGCAAAACTAAGCCAAAAGGTTCAAAAAGTGACGTAAGCAGCAATAGAGAACTCTCACGATATTTTGCTAAAATATCAAGAGTTGGTGGAAAAACACTAATATTACCATCCATTTCCTTTATCATATCCATTAGAACTTTCTTTTCTTCTCCATAGCCACCATATATATGAAGATGCCAATCAGGATGCCTAATTGATACAATGGACCATATCATCAAAAGACTTTGGATATCTTTTTGTTTAGAAAAACGACCAACAAAGATAGCGACTTTATTCTCACAACTACTATAACCTCCTGATCTATTCAAACTAACAATATTAGGAATCACACAAACATTTGGAGTAATTTGTTTCCATTCAGAAGCATCACCATCAGTTAAAGCAACAACTACACTTGCATGTCGCACTTCACGATTAAAGTACTTTCTCTTTTGCATAGAAATCCATCCATCAGACAAAAAACGATCAGAAATATAAGATGAATGAGATTCATAGATAAATGGAATATTTTTCTTTGCAGCAACTATGCCCGGAACTAATGTTACACGCGCTGTTAAAATAAAATCTGGCTTTATGTCATCAACATATTTACGTAATCTCTTTATAAATAATCGTTTCAATTTCCATTTTTTCAACAAACGTCCCAAACCATTAAAGTCATATTGCTGATGAAACCTGATATCTAAATCTTTATAACAAACTTTTGAACTTAAAGGAAAAAGAATTGGATGGGAACCTTGATTCACTGTTATAAAATGAACATCATACCCATAATACTCAGCAAGATAATTAGCTTTTTCAACTAAGATACGTTCTATCCCCCCCCAGATAGCTAAAGCATCTGTAACATATAATATTCTCATGACAATGGCTTTACCAAATTATCATTACGATCCTCATAATGCTCTTTTTTAAAGAATATACGAGAGATACCTTTACTCTGAATCTTGACATGCTGGACAAAGCTCTGCCACATCGACTGATTACCTATTGTACCATAACCGGTTATTGCTCGGCAACGGCTATCCCGAACAAACTTTATCTTTCCATATTTCTTCAAAGACAAAGCCATAGATCCATCCTCACCACGAATAATATCAACTCGATACTCTTCCTTACGACCATAATCAGCATTATAGGCAAAAACTAATCCACGGACACTTAACTCCGGGCGTTTAAAATGCTGAACCCATAAGAATAAATCACGGCACATCTCAAACAACTTCAGACCTAGCTTGCTATGATTTGCATCGGGGAAATAGCTCCAAGAAGCAGATACAGCAACAATCCCAGGCTTCATAAGCTGTTCAAGCATTAGTTCGTAATACATCGGAGGGTAAATAGTATCACTATCAACATCGAAATAATACTTTCCCTTAGAATGCTGCAGTCCACAACGACGGGCATAACCACAGGAATGCTGATACTCTGTATAATATGGTATGCCTGACTTTTCAAATATCTCAGCAGTCCTATCCTTTGAATCATTATCAACTCCAATTATCTCTACCGGATACTTACATTTAATCTCACTAAGAGCCCATAAGCATGCCTGCAAGTGTTTCTCTTCATTATATGCAATTACAACAATAGATGCTATAGGTGCATCACTCTGCATGGCAGCCAACCTTTCGCGTGTTCCATCAACTATTTCTTGAGGAACTTCGCAAAACGGTTTGCCATATATTGAGAGATATTTATCGTACCAGTTTGACATAAGCAAATCTTTGATGTTTTGTCTGCGAAGATAAGCAATTTATAGCATATTTCCAAATTTTAAATCATTTTTTTTACTTTGCCAATGCATCTGATAAAGAATACACACAAAAAAGGAGGTAAAATGCCTAAAAAATAGAAGGACAAATTCTTTATCCTCACATTATGAAAGTTGCATATTTCTGAAAAAGATGCAGGATGTTTCATTAGTAACTTTATCTCACGATCTGATATATAAGGAGAAATATCATGACGACGTTTTATAACATTGCATGCAATATAGAAGTATGTCCTAGCAATCATTAAGCAACGATTGGGAAAATATGCTTTATCAGACAAACGGAAAGACGTCTGTTTAAGGTGATCAATTGCTCTAACATTATGTAATATTTCATCCTTAGAGATGGTCTTTCTTTGTTGATAATTAGAAAGAGAATTCTCTCTACACATATAAAAATAAGTAATATTGGGGAGTAAAACAGCACGAGATATTAATGTTACCAAATCAAATGTAAATACAAAATCCTCCCAAAAACTAGTATTTATAAATCTATGATTACTATCACGAAGAATAGACGTTTTTACTAAATAATTGCATGCAGATGCTTGTATTCCCGCATATTTACGATAGGCATAACTAGCCAACTCATCTTTTTTTAATAGCTGCAATGCAGGATATTGATAAATAACCTCTTTTCCAGAAGTTTCTATCTTTTTGTAAGAGCCAAAAACAATCTCTGCATTATATTGGCGTACATTCTGCATCATGACTTCAATAGTATCTTCTGCTATCATATCATCAGAATCCATGAAATACAGGTATTCACCTTGAGCATTATCAATGATATCATTACGAGATGCTGCAACCCCGAGGTTTTCTTTATGACTCCATATATGTATTTGACTTCCTCTAAAATGGGTTTCTTTTATCGATTGTACTACATCTATCGCTCCATCATGTCCTGCATCATCAACAATCAAAAATTCAATTGAAGGATATGTTTGGCCAAGTGCTGATTCTAATGCTCTGCGGATAAATTCAACAGACTTATAGACAGGAATACCTATGGTTACATCAACGCCCATTTTATTTCATCAATTCGTCAAACAACAGTTTCCATTGTTCTCCAACAGACTCTATTCTATATTGTTGAGATTTCAGTCTTCCTTTTTCGCCCATGCTTCTCCTAAGATCTTGGCTAATAATTAATTGAATGATACGATTTGCAAACAATTCTATATCAAACGGAGAAACTAAGAAACCATTATCACCATCAGTGATAATTGAACGAGGGCCATTCTCACAATCAAATGAGACGACAGGTAGTCCACAAGCCATTGCCTCTACAAGTACTAATCCAAAACCTTCAGTTCGTGAAGGTTGAACAAGAATAGAACTTTTCAGATATTGTTCTTCTACCTCAACCACACTACTATGCAAATGGCATCGTTTTTTATCAATAGATAAATCGTCCATCATTTTTACATAAGGAGTCGGATCTCCCATAGCAAAAATATCTAATTGCCAATCTGTACATTGTTTCTCTACTATAGACCAAATACTTAACAGGATATCATACCCTTTTTCATAAGAATAACGTCCTATTGTAACAATTCGTTTTGAGGTTAAAGAACTATAACTACTAACCTTTAAAGATAAAGGATCTGGAATCATTCGTATATTTGAGAGTTCTGACCAATCGGACACAGCATCATTAGTCAAAACAACCAACTTATCAAGTTGCTCTAGATTGGCAATAACTCGATCTTTCCACCACCAGAAAAAAAACTTTTCGTAATATCTTGAGAAACGAGTATCAATCTTTCTATAATTGGTTCGGCTTAGATGTTGTTCACCTATTTTCTTGCTCCCGTCATTAATGGCATTTATAAAATTTATTTCCCTGCGTAAAGTCGTAATTGTAATATCTGGTCGAATTCTCAGCAATTCATTTGTCAACAGTTTTTTATACCGTTTCTGCTTTCTCAGATATAATAATATCTTTTTTATGAAAGATTTATTCCATAATTCCTCAAAATTAAGGCCCAGATTTATAACCTTTACGCTGTTAGAAAGGGGGAAAAAGGAATTGCCATTCTTGCCTTCAGTAACAATTATTGTAACATCATAGCCTAAAACGTCTGCAAAATAGTTTGCTTTTGCAGAAACTACTCTTTCAGTACCGCCAGCAGAATATAATGCTGGAGTACAATATACTATCTTGTATTTATCATTTCTCATTTAAGAATCAGATTCTTTTTCGTTGCAAAAATACAAATTTAATGTGAAAAACACAAAAAAGTAGATATAAATTTGGCTATTATTTAAAATATGACTAACTTAGCCGAAGATTTTGAAAATAAAAGAATGAGAAAGGTTCTGTTTCTAATATTCCATGGGTTTGACCCAAGTAATGGTATCAGCAAAAAGATATCATATCAAGTCAACGCCTTAAAACGATGTGGGAATGAGGTTCACCTATGTTACATGGATGAAGTAGGAACTAAAAAAAGAATGATAGACGAAAACGTAATTGCCGACTACGGATGCGGTTTTCTAAGCAAAATCCTTAAAAGAATAGATTTCTCTGCTATTTCAAGATACGTTAAAGACAATCATATCAATATTGTATATATTCGTTCCAATCATAATGCAAATCCATTTACTATCAGAATGGTGAAGCAAATGAAAAAGTATGGAGCAAAAGTTGTTATGGAAATACCAACATATCCATACGATTCTGAATATGAAGCTCAGGGGATGAGCAAACAAATATTCCAAGACAGATTATTCAGGAACCATCTTGCAAAACAATTAGAAGCCATAGTTACTTTTTCTGATTACGAACAAATTTTCGGGCAAAGAACTATTCGAATATCTAATGGTATAGATTTCGATAGCGTTAAAATGAAAACTACGATCAATGATACTTCAAAAGAGCTAAATCTAATTGGAGTTGCAGAAATACATGAATGGCACGGATTTGACAGGTTGGTAAAAGGACTTGCTGATTATTATTCTAAATCACAGAATTATATAGTAAGGTTTCATGTAGTAGGCTATTTCTTCTCTGCAGAAATCGGAAATGAATTCAAAAAGATTGTAACAGATAATCATATGGAAGATTATGTAATTCTATATGGAAAAAAACATGGTCAAGAGTTAGACAGTCTCTTTGAGAAGTGTGATTTCGGGATAGGAAGTCTGGGGCGTCATCGCGTAGGAATTGATAAAATAAAAACTCTTAAAAATAGAGAGTATGCTGCAAGAGGAATACCGTTTATTTATTCTGAAACAGATAGCGACTTTGACACAAGACCATATGTACTCAAAGCACCTGCAGATGAAACATCAATAGATATAAATAATATTGTTTCTTTCTACCACAGTATTTCGATTTTGCCAAAAGATATTAGAGATTCTATCATAAGTCTATCATGGGAGAATCAGATGAAAAATGTCTTGAATAATATATCGCTATGAAAAAAATATGTTTTGTTGTAGACAGTATTTTCAGCATCGGTGGGGTGCAAAGGGTGACCGCTGTTATTGCAAAAGAGTTAGCAAAAGAATATGATGTAACAATTATAACCTTTGATAACCCAGAAGAGAAAAACTTATCTACATATGGACTCAATGACGCAAATATAAATTACATATTCTTTTCATACCCAAAAATCGGATTAGTTTATAACAAAATCTGCAAGGCATATAGCGGATTTTACCAAAAATATAGCCTTCAATCAAAATGGGCTTCGAATCTTTATGCGCATAGTTCATTTCCATATCCATTAAGAAAGGCACTTATATATAAACTTAAAAATGGCAATTATGACACTATCATAGGTGTACATGCACCATTAGCAGGTCGATTAGCCACAATAAAAAAATATCTACCAAACACTAAATGTATTGGTTGGATACACAATTCTTTTGAAGCACTCTTTAGCAAAAATTTTATATATATTGGTGCTGCTAGAAAAAGGCACTATGTATTTCAATTTATGAAACTTGATGCGACTATTGTTTTATGTAACCATGACGCAAAAAGTTATCATGATTATGATCCAAAGTTCAAACCAACAGTCATATATAATCCATTGACATTAGTACCAGCAGAAATATCAGCTGGTACCTCGAAGCGTTTCTTAGCCGTTGGGCGTTTCTCACGTAAACATAAAGGATTTGACTTACTCATAAAAGCGTTCAGTATATTTGCTAAGGAAAATAAAGATTGGCATCTTGATATCGTTGGGGAAGGACCGGAAGAAAAACTTTATCGCGAATTAATTAAGGAACATAATCTAGAGGAACGGGTTACAATCCATCCGTTTACAAATAATGTACAATCATTCTATTCGAATGCACAGGTATACGTATTAAGTTCAAGATGGGAAGGCTTCGGACTTGTACTTGTAGAAGCTATGGCTCACGGATTGCCTATTATATCATCCGACTTGCCTACAAGCAAGGAAATAATGGGCGATTTCGGAATGTATTTCGAGAATGGGAACATCGAAGATCTGGCACAGAAGTTGGAAGAGGCTACCCATATCGACTGGCAGGCAAAATCGAAAGAAGCATTGTCCATTGCACAACGATTTGATATTGAAAATATCATTAGACAATGGAAAGAACTGATAGAATAATATCATTTTTTGAGAAATAAAGTATAAAATTTGGGGAAATCCAAATTATTTTGTACTTTTGTCAGCGTTAATTGGCTAATTATGAACGTATGAAGAAAATATGTTTTATTGCAGACAGCATTTTTAAGTCGGCAGGCATGCAAAGAGTGACTGCCGTGATAGCTGAGGAACTGACAAAATATTATGATGTGACCATCGTAACATTTGAGGATCCTCAGCAGAAAAACTTGAAGATGTATAACTTAGAGAACTATCCCATAAAAATAGTATTCAGTTATTTTCCTGAAATAGGAACATTGAAACGTATCTCATACAACGTATATAGCTACCTGTATAAAAACATTCTGCCAAAAACAGCATTGACATCAGATCTTTATGCGCACAGTTCTTTCCCTAGACAAAGGCGCGAAGCCGTGGTGAAGGTGCTGAAAGAAGGCCAATATGACACCATCATCGCTGTAAACTCTTACCTATCGATGCGACTGGCCACCATCAAAAAAGATCTTGGCGATGTGAAGGCAATAGGTTGGATATATAATTCGTTTAATGCATTCCTGAGAGAAGGTTCGCCTTATCTTGGAACTGAGCTGAAATACCACTATGGCAGACAGCTACAGAAACTGGACGAAACAGTGCTACTGTATCTGCAGGATTCAGAGATGTACTACCATGCATATGGTTTCTCGCCATTCGTGATACCGAACCCACTTACCATAGAGCCAGGACTGCCTGCAAGCGCAAAGAACAAACGATTCCTGGCAGTAGGAAGACTGACACCAAAACATAAGGGATTTGACTTACTGATTAAGGCTTTTGATAAGTTTGCACAGAACAACCAGGACTGGTATCTGGACATTGTTGGTGACGGTCCCGAGAAGGAGATGCTGAACAAGATGATTGAGAACAGATACCTGACAAGAAGAGTAAAGATACATCCATATACAGAAAACATACAGATGTACTATTCGCAAGCCAGCGTGTATGTTTCAAGTTCGAGATGGAAAGATTTCGGACTGGTATTGGTACAGGCTATGGCTCATGGTCTGCCTGTCATATCATCGGACCTGCCATCGAGCAAGGAGATTCTGGGCGATTTCGGCATGTATTTCAAAAATGGTGATGTGGATGAATTGGCTAAACGATTGGAGGACGCAACTTACATGGAGTGGCAGAAAAAATCGGACGAGGCCATCATGCTGGCACAGCGTTTTGACGTGAAGGTGATAGCAGAGCAATGGAAGACATTGATTGAAAGCGATGGACAACGAAAGCGTAAGGGAAAAGTTTAAAAACAACCCAAAACTGAAGAAATTCATTGACTGGGTGATTATGAACCAAGTGGAGACAAGACCACGATGGTTTATAAGATTGTTGGCTCCGCTTTATCAGCATAGAGGAAAGCACTCTGTGATTCACCGCTCAGCCAGAATGGACACTCCACCCTACCGTGTGTTCTGCCTTGGCGACTATTCGGTGATAGAATCATTTGCCTGCATCAACAATGCCGTAGGTGATGTGATTATAGGCGACCACACCAGAGTTGGGCTGCATAATACCATTATCGGTCCCGTGGATATAGGCAGCCACGTAAACCTGGCACAAGGAATTACCGTTACAGCACTTAACCACAACTTTAGCGATGCCAACAAACGGATAGACGAGCAAGGAGTGAGCACAAGTCCAGTCACAATAGAGGATGATGTGTGGATTGGTGCTAACGCCGTGATTCTGCCCGGAGTGACGATTGGTGAGCACTGTGTGGTAGCTGCGGGTGCCGTAGTAACAAAGGATGTACCCCCCCACTCGCTTGTAGCAGGTGTTCCGGCAAAAGTGATTAAGAAGATATGAGAATAGGCATTGAGGCTCAACGAGTTTTCCGCCGTAACAAGCACGGAATGGACTATGTGGTTCTGCAGGAGATAAAAGAGCTACAGCAGATAGACCACAAGAATGAGTATTTTGTGTTTGTTGCCCCCGGTGTTGACAGATGCCTTAAAGATACAAAGAACGTACACATCATAGTTATCGGTGAGAGTTTCTACCCCGTATGGGAGCAGATAACCCTCCCAAGAGCGGTAAAGAAATATCATCTCGACATACTGCACTGCACCAGTAACACAGCTCCATTATTCTGCGACATTCCACTTGTGCTGACTCTGCACGACATCATATTCTTAGAGCCAAGAGACAAGAACAACAAATCGATATACCAGAATATGGGCTGGCTATACAGAAGGAAGGTGGTGCCCAGAATTCTGGAGAAATGCAAGCGGATAATCACAGTATCGAACTTCGAGAAACAGAACATCATACAGAAACTGAACATCCCCGAAAAGAGGATGGCCATGATATATAATGGTTACAATGAATGGTTTAAACCGCTGAGAGATGTGGCAGATATATACAAATCGTATATAGAAAAACCTGGATACTTTTTCTTCCTCGGAAATACCGACCCCAAGAAGAATACCGAGCGTACGCTCATGGCATATTCAAAATACCTAGAGAAATCGACCGTAAAACGGAAACTGCTGATGGCCGATTTGGACAAAGCGTATCTGGATAGCATTATAGAAAGAAACCATATAGAGAATATCCGCGAACAGATAGTGATGCCTGGGTATATTGTGAACAGTGATTTGCCATATATATACAATAGTGCTTTCGCTTTTCTGTATACATCGCTTAGAGAAAGCTTTGGCATTCCTCTATTGGAGGCAATGGCTTGCGGAACACCCGTAATAACATCAAACACTTCGTCGATGCCAGAGATTGGCGGCAGCGATGCCATACTTATCAACCCTGAGAATCCTGAGGAGATAACAGAGATGATGCTACGACTGGAGACAGACGAAGCCTACTATAACGCACAAAAAGAGATAGGACTGAAAAGAGCAGAGCTGTTCTCATGGCGCAAGACTGCAGAACAGCTGCTTAAACTGTATGAAACCGTTTATAAGGAATTGCCGAACTCCAACATAAGCTGACGGGCATCGGCATTATTACGGGTATTAAGACGGTAATACCCACGACGACCAGTAGATTCGATTAAAGACAATGGCGACTTGGAATTCTTAAGCAGATATTGCTGAACATAAGCACGAATCTCATTTAGGTCGGGGGTATAGAAGAAACTAATATTCATGTTATAGACATGCTTAGACATCTGCATTACGCTGATGCCTTTATCGCCTACACTTGTTAAGATGCTTAATATCTGTTGATCGTACGTCATTTCATGCTTAAAAAAAGGCCGGTAAAAGCGATTACCGACCTTTTTCTATGATTCGTTAAAAGGCTTAAGC
>CADBCZ010000064.1 GCA_902793335.1 uncultured Lachnospiraceae bacterium | reverse complement strand
TCTATATCTTCTAAACAATCATGGTCTACTTGTCACGCCCGTCTACCGACGGGCTTATTTTAACTCAAAAGTTCTCCGCAGGAGAACTTTCCTATAAAGAAATAAAGAAGTCCCGAAGATATACTTCGGGACTATATAATCTGAAACAATTTGTATCATTTACGGTTCTATCTTTCCGTAAGCTTTGCCTAGCTCTAATGTCTTACCCTTATAGTAAGCCATCTCACTTACCGATACCACCTGAAAACCTCTCTCCTTTAACTGTGGAAGCAGCAATTCCACTGCCTCTGCAGTCGACTCATATATATCATGCATGAGAATAATGTCTCCATCCTTCACTTCAGATAAAACTTTATCACACACAGTCTGGGCATTTCTGCTATCCCAATCTTCGGAATCGACATCCCACAAGATTACCGGTTTATCCAATACCGCCAACACATTATCATCATAAGCTCCATATGGTGGACGTATTACTGTTGTTTCTTCGCCGGTTGCAGTTTTTACCGATTCATCAACCGCACCTAATTGCTGTGCAATGTCTCCATTCGACAACTCTGTCAAATTCTTATGGTCGGCTGTGTGGTTACCTATTTCGCATCCGTTAGCCAGAATTGCCTGCAAAAGATCCGGAAACTGTTCTGTCTGCCTGCCAACCACAAAAAATGTAGCATGTGAATAATTGGCTGACAGTGCATTTAAAATACGCGGAGTTCCCTTTTGACTCGGACCATCATCGAAGGTAAATGCCACCATCGGTGCAGTCGGGTCAACTTCCTCAGGATTAGTCTCTCCAATCCTTCTGTATCTATACATTGTGAGAAACTGTCCGACACCCGCACTCACATCTTTAACACCTATTTCCTTCTCTACACCCTTGTTAATTGATTCTTTATGAGTAAGTGCATAATACCACTGTCTGAACCTGCTGTTGGGTGTAGCCTGTGAAGCAAGAATACATATAGTACTAATCAGCAGAATATATACTGCAAAGAACAGCTTATTATATCCAAACTTCTCTCTAATCTCGTGTAAATCGCAGAAAGCCGTCCCTGAATTATTATGTCCTCTTCTATGATGTCTTCTTGCTATAAGACGATGGATTTTCTTAACTATCTTTCTTCCATTACGCCTAATCTTTCTCTTTACTCTATGTATATTCATTATATGATTATCAATCCTTTGTCTGTATGTTAATAACAATTATGTAAACTATCTATATTTCTTAGTATATCACACATTCAAGAAAAATCTATACCAAAGAATATAAAAATTTCTTAAGATTTTTATAAGTTTACAATAAGTGTATCATAACCATCTCGTTCAAGTTTTCTCTCGATTTGTCCCGCACCATCCAGACCGCCATCCGTCTCAACAACAACTGCATAGAATGGGCGACGATTAACAATTCTGACATCATAACCCTTCCCCTCTAGCTCCATTGCCTGATACAGAGCATTTTCATATCTTGTGTATAATCCGACCTGTACACCGAAATCTTTATCTCTTAACATCGCCTGATCATCATACTTACCAGAATTATTGTCATTATCATTTTTCCATTCATCACTGTCATTTTGAGGATTAGCGTAACTATCACCAACCGTTTCCTCAATCGCTCTTGCTATGGCAGCTGCTATGTCTTCAAATCTCTCGTCAAAAAGAACGTTGTCAGCATCAGTATTGATAAAGCCTGTTTCAATTAAAACAGCCGGCATTTCAGTTCTCTTTAGCACCACTAGATTAGTTCTAACCGGTACTCCGAGATCTGCAAAGCCGACCTTTCCTAATTCCCGGTTAATGTTTCTTGCAAGTTGTCCCTTAACACCTTCATCTGCATATACAAGTGTCTGAACACCACTGTATTCATTGCGCTGCGGACTTGAATTTCTGTGAAATGACACGAAGTAATCTCCACCGTTTTCATTGGCTATCATTGCCTTTTCAATAGGACGCTGATAAATGTCCTCTGTTCTGGTATATATCACCGGAAAACCATCCGCGGTTAAAATGTTTCCGACCGCAAGAGCAAGTCTTAAATTGTCATCCTTTTCAAGTCTTCCGTTATCTGAAGCACCATTGTCGTAACCGCCATGTCCGGCATCTATTATTATTGTGGGATATACCATCTGCCCACCTCAATATTTTCTCTCTTTATTATATGCAAAACTTTTGCTTACGTTACGTTTTTAACACTGTAATCTTAGCTTTTTCCATCATTTAATATTCAATCAAAACAAACTCATCTGCATGTATTTTTCCGGAAATTCATGCATGAAACCAAAGCAATCTTCAGGCATATACATTATCCCGTTATCACGACAGGTTTCCCGAAAGATCTTCATAAGTTTTGCAGAGTCAGGACTTGGCAAATAATATGAATTACCATACTCCCTGATGTATCTTTCCTTCAATCCCGGAAAATGTGTATCTAATGCATCATAATAATACTCTCTGTCACCATCGCGAAGTGTAAGTCCCATGTCAAAACAAATGATCCCCTTAACTCCAACTCTGATACACTCCCTAAGTATGTTGTTGATGTTCTCCTCTGTATCATTGATATAAGGCAGTATCGGAGTAAGCCAGACAATTGTCGGTATATCCCTCTTCTTAAACTCTTCCAGCACCTCTATTCTGCGCTTTGTATTACAGACTTTCGGTTCGACTATGCTGCACAACTTGTCATCATAGGTTGTAAGAGTCATCGCCACAACACATTTACTCTTTTGATTTATCTCATCAAGCAAATCAATATCCTGTAATATCCTGTCTGATTTCGTCTGAATCGATACACCGAACTCATACTTTGATATTATTTCAAGGCATCTTCTCGTAAGCCTTAACTCTTCCTCACAATGCATATAAGAATCGGACATTGAGCCGGTTCCTATCATGCATTTACTTCTCTTAGAACGAAGTGCCTTCTCCAACAGTACAGGTGCATTCTGTTTAACCTCAATATCCTCAAACTTGTGAGTAAACTGATAACATCTGCTCCTGCTGTCACAGTAAATGCAGCCATGAGTACAGCCTCGATATATATTCATCCCACAATACCCGTTATTTGAAGAAAGTATTCCCTTTGCATCTACATAATGCATACTGTCCCTCCATTAATCTCATCACCGAATTTACCGCAATATAATAAGCTCAGTATAGCATATAATATAAACCGACAGCAACAAAACAAAGGCTCCCTGCTCATACATTTATCGAATCGTCATTGAAATAATCGATAAAATATATTATTATGTTTCCTGTTGCAAATTTTTTACAAACTAATTGGAGGATATAATTATAATGAGAAATAAAATACTAATTATTTTTGCATTGATTGTTATCATCTTGTGTCCCGCTACAGTACATGCAAAGTCAAAGAAAGTATCTGTTTCATCAGTAGAAGAATTCTATACAGCAATCGGACATCAGATGCTTAATCACAATACTCAACAATTTTACATTATCTCAAGTGATGAACTCAAGCAGCAAATCACTTCAGGCAATGTCCTTGATACTCAATTTTATGAACATTACAACCCTAATGATCCTCTTGCATCAGGTTGTTATTCGCATTTTTCAATCCAAAATATAAGAATCGCATGGTTTAATTATAGCAAAACTCTTAGTGTTCAGTTGCAATTCTATGTACCAAAGGAAACAATGAATGAATACCATGAAGAAATGCGCAATCTTGCTAATGAATTGCGCAGAGAAAATGATTATGAGAGTGTTAAAGCCGTACATGATTATATCATCAAGCGTGTTGAATATGATCACAACTCTTTAGGTACGAACTATACTGACATTGAAGGTTTTAGAGAAAATCGTATGGTATGTCAGGGTTACAGCATGGCAACATATGTCCTTCTCTCTTATATGGGCATACCTGTCAGAATAGTAACCGGTCTTGGCGGACCGGAAGGAGATCGTGAGCCACATGCCTGGAATATAGTGCAGGTGGATGGTAAATGGTACAACTACGACGCCACATGGGATGATGACTGCGGCGTCAAAGTTAGTTATGATTATTTCCTTAAAGGTACTCGCGCCTTTCCTCATCACACCGCAGAAGGTGTATATGCAACCGACGGTTTTACCGGTATGATCTCAGAAACATCATATTATACACCTGAGGAAATACGCAGAAACACCATTATGGCAATTTGCTCAGCCATTCCAATTATCGCCATCATAGCTGTAATCTTTTTAATTACAAAGAAAAGAAAAATGAAATTGACATATACTACATATAATGCTCCTTCAGTAGGTGTTGTATTAAATGATGACTTTCCGAAAATGGATTTCGACAAGCCATCCACACCAAATCCAACTCCTTCAGTATTAGACGATTATAATGATCAAAACAATTCTAACAATAACTACAACTACAATAGTTATAATGAATACAAAGAGGAAAAAACAACAAGCTCCAATAAAACTTCTTCTTTATCTCTACGCATCGATAATTAGAATACATTTTAACCGTATTCAATTTTCATCTCATGTATCTTAAGGCTTCTATAGGCGGTTTATCAGCCGCCTTGTAGGCCGGATATATTCCAAATACAGTTCCGATAAATACCGAAAAACCTATGGCTACAAGTACCACATCTAACGACATACTCGCCGATACAGAGTCAATTAAACTGTTAACTCCAAATACCGTAAGTGCTGATAACACTATACCGATCAGGCATCCTATAATGCTTACCAATAAAGCTTCGATCAAAAACTGAAGCAATATAGTTTTCTTTCTTGCACCTATCGCTTTTCTTATACCGATTTCTCTGGTTATTTCGGTAACCGATACAAGCATTATATTCATAATACCGATTCCACCCACAAGCAAAGATATTGCCGCAATTCCACCTAACATCCACTTCATAGTATCATTTACACTACTCATGGTTTCCATTATTGTCGATGAATTCGTAACTGAAAATGCGTCTGAATCATATGAAAATCTCAGATACAAAAACTTTGTAATCTCATTTTCAACCGCATCCATACTATCTTCATCTGCAGATGTAACATAGAAGCTGCTTACATTACGGCCGCTTCCCGAAATCTTTGACAATGCTGTAAATGGTATATACGCTTCAAGTCTCTCTGATGAGTTACCCGTTGTGCTCTCTTCTTCCTCCAACACACCTATAACAGTAAAATGATAACCGTTTAATGAAACAGTCTCACCTACAATATGTGTCTGACCAAACAGTTCCTCTGCAGCTGTCTGATTGAGTACTGCAACAAAGGTTGAGCTGTCAACATCCGCATTCTTTAGAAATCTACCGTTAAGCAGAGACAATCCCTTTATTTCATAATATGAACCTGTTGTGCCGTAAAGCGTTATGCTCTCACTGTTTCTCTCATGTTTTGCTGTCGCATTTCCCGTACTGAAAGAAGCTGTATTTTTCACAGATTCATACTCTGTAAGTTCCTCCACTTCATCCATGCTAAGCGGTGCATCTTTGTCATCCATTATAGATACCGACAACATATTAGTTCCTATGTTGGCAATTGAATCCGTAACACTCTTCGTAGCTCCGTTTACTATCGATACTAAGACAACAAGTGACATAACACCTATTATCATTCCAAGCATCGTTAGAAATGAGCGCATTTTGTTCGACATTATCGAATCCATCGCCATCTTAACAGATTGAAAAACCATCTGATTCACCATACCTTTCTATACATCTGTAATTTCTGATGAAATTCATGCATCAAAAACCTTACCGTCCAATATTCTAATCTTTCTCTCAGCCTGGTCAGCCACCTTCTCATCATGCGTAATCAATACAATAGTATTTCCCTGGTCATGCAGTTCATGGAAGAGTGTCATAATCTCATCTCCTGTCTTGCTATCAAGATTACCAGTCGGTTCATCCGCAAGAATCAAAGACGGCTTTGTCACCAACGCCCTGGCTATTGCAACTCTCTGTTGTTGTCCGCCAGAAAGCTCCATAGGACGATGGTTTTTTCTTTTCCTGAGTGCTACTCTGTCCAACGCCTCATCAACTCGTCTCTTCCTCTCCTGCTTTGGTATCTGTTGGTACACCAGCGGTAATTCAATATTCTCCTGTGCTGATAACTTACTTAGCAGGTTGAAATTCTGAAACACAAATCCTATCTTTTCATTTCTTATCCTCGCCAGCTCATCATCCGAAAATTCTTCAATAGGCATTCCGTCCAACAGGTAAGTCCCCTCGTCAGCTACATCAAGACAACCTATCACGTTCATCAATGTTGATTTCCCGCTGCCCGAAGGTCCGATTATACTGACAAATTCACCATCTTCTATACAAAGAGATGCATGATCTAAAGCTCTTACAGTATCATCACCGATTTCATAGGTCTTACAAAGATTATTAAGTTCAATCATTTTTATCCACCTCAATCTATATTTAACTTCTATCCGTTACTATCAGTTACCAAATCCGCCTGAAGGGAACGAAGGTCTATCACTTCCATTCTTTCCATCGCTCGGCATATCCGGCATATTTGACATATCCGGCATTTTCGACATATCAGGCATTCCCATTCCGCCTTTAGCATCACTTCCCGACTTGTCATTCGAATCGCTTTTTTCTATTACATAGTAGACCGTATCTCCCTCTGAAAGACCATCAGTAACCTCTACACTATTCTCATCAGACATTCCAAGCGTAACCTCTGTCTTACCTGTGAGTTCTCCCGAAGATTCATCGTAACCTGTATATACATAACTGCTTCTTCCCCCATCTTCTACTGCAACTAACGGTACTGTAAGTACATTCTCAGCCTGTTTGATTATTACATTTACAGAAGCATTCATCCCCGATAACATTTCGTCTGTTTTGTCAAATGTTATCTCAACCGGATATTGTGTACTTCCGTTGCTTCCACTTGCACTTTGGCTGACGTTTGTAATAGTTCCCTCAAAAGTCTCATTTTCTATCGCATCCAAGGTTATCTCTGCCGATAAGCCCTCTGACATAGAAAGTATATCCAACTCATCTACGTTCATGGTGACAACCATTTTATCCCCATTAGCAATCGTAAATGCGCTCTGTGTACTTACAAGCGAATCGGATGTAGAACTTACACTTGACGAACTGCTGCCCGAAATGGTAACACTTCCCGAACTTCCGCCACCTGAGAAAGAAACGCTACCCTTACTTGATGCAGATTTATTGCTTCCTGTCGAACCTTTATTTGTTGAAGCTGTTCCTGCATTATCCGGTATACTACCTTGTGCTGCAGTCCCTACATTGTCTGTACCTGTTGTATTGTTAATTTGTGTAGTATTTGAATCGGCAGGATTGCTTTGAGTACTACTTGTATTTCCTGCTTCAGGCTGCGTACTTGTATTTTGAGAGGCATCTGTTTGATTAGCAGTGTTTTGAGAGGCATCCTGATTATTAGCTGTGTTCTGAGAGTTCTCTTCCTGAGAATTACTGTTTGCGTTTGAATTGTCGTTATTCTCCGCAGATACCGTTGCATCTTCAGTCACTTCAACCTTCACTGCAGCGCTTGGACTTTCTGAACCCTTAAGTCTTACATACCATGTTCCCTTAGCAACCTCTGTATATTCATTACTGCAACCTGTCCATGAATCAGCATTTTCACTAGCAGCATATTCCATATCTGTAGTCGTACCAACAATTTTTCCTGCCTCAACTTTAAGACTGGTAAGTGCTTCAGGAATAACCGTTCCGCTATCATCAGAAGAAGCTGCCGACATATACTTAATTGTAACTGCCTCAATCTCATGAATCTCTATATCACTTTCCGTATCACTATAAGCTTCACTAACGCCATCAACATCATTGTCCGCAACAGCTTTACTCTGTTTATCTTCTGCCGAAGTTGCATCTGAAACTTCACTTCCCGAAACAGTGCCCGTTACATTAACCGCCTCAACCATTCCTTCTATATCTGCAGTAATACCTCCATTCTTTTTAATAGAAATAAGAGTATTCAATATCGAAACCAGGTCTTCTCTGTCTTTCACCGCCTGCAGGTAATCTCCTGACTGAGCCTCACTGTCCAAAGTAAATACCTTGGTAGATGCACTTACCGAACTGCCCTCTGAAACATTTACAGATGAGATTGTTCCCTCACTACCAATTACCTTAATTGTCTCATCACCCTTTTTGATAAGCATTAAAGCACCGTTTTCTGTCATTACATCGGCAACATCATCACCTTCATTTCCATATATTTTTTCAACCGTACCTGACACTCCTGCCTTTATCGAGCTTGTTGTAGAACTGCTATAATTTGAGGTAATCGTGGAATCGAGATCACTTATCGCATCCTCCACCTCGGATATACATACCGCAAGAGAAGTTTCATCGACTGTGGCAAGCATATCACCTTTATTTACATATGTTCCTTCACTTACCAATACTTCTTTCATCTCCAGCTGAGTAGGAAGTACTATATCTGTTGTACTTGCATAAGAAAGACTTCCTGTACCTGATACACTTTCCTTAATAGTACCTGTGCTTACTGTAGTGTTGATTGCTTTAGTTTCTTTTGCACTACTTTTATTATTATGTGTCATCGCACCTCCCGCTGCGGCAGCCACCAGACACAACACAACTGTAACGGCAATAAATTTCTTCCTTCCTGTTCCTATTCTCTTTTTAATGGTTTTCCACTCGAATTTCTTCATAAGATATATCCTCCATTCTTTCTCTTTACACACAAAATAACTTTGCTGCTTGAATTGCTATCATCCTACATTCGAATTCTTAAAAAAACCTTGAAAAAAAATATAAAATTTTTCAATATTATTTTAAGATTGATAAGTTATCATCATGCTATAAGCTCGAGAAATATAATTGTTTTTATAGCATTTCTACTTTATAATTATTAGTAGATACGGAGGTAAATGATATATGCGTATTTTATTAGTAGAAGATGAAAAAGGATTTGCAGAAGCTTTATGTACTTCTTTAAAAACCGAACACTACGTTGTAGATTGGGCCGCAGACGGTGAAGAAGGGCTTGATCTTGCCCTGTCTGATGTGTATGATGCTATAATTCTTGATATCATGTTACCTAAAATGAATGGCCTCGAAATCTTAAGCGAGATTCGCAAACAGAGCATTTCAACTCCGGTAATAATGCTTACTGCCAAGTCAGAATTAAATGATAAAATTACCGGATTAGATACAGGTGCTGATGATTATCTTACTAAACCATTCCACCGCGAAGAGCTTTTTGCAAGACTAAGAGCACTCACCAGAAGACAGACAACAGACTCGGCAACACCTTCAGAGATAGCTTTTGGCGACATTTACATGCTACAGGGTGGAAATGAGCTCTATTGTCGTAAGAATGGTAACACCATGACTCTTAACGGCAAAGAATTTCAGTTAATGGAATATTTGCTCAGAAACGGTGGACAGATAGTAAGCCGTGAGCAGATAATAGAAAAGGTATGGGGCTATGATACAGAGGCAGAGTATAATAATGTAGAAGTATATATTTCTTTTCTAAGAAAGAAACTCACTTTTCTAAAAGCCGAAACCTCGATTCAAACCGTTAGAAAACTGGGATATCGACTTGTCTGATACATTTATAGAAAGGATATAGCATGACCAAGCAATTACGTAAACGTATAATGATAATATTGGTACTTTTGCTTAGTGCTACATTTATAGCCATAATCGTAGCAATAAACATTGGTATTAACAGGAAAAGTCGCGAAATGGCAAATGAAAGTCTTCGATTCCTTATGGATAGGGAAATCAGGGCTGATAATATGCCTGAAATGATGCCAAATTCTGATGATATGAATAACAGAAACATTGTACCGCCGGTTAATATGCCGGATAACAAAGAAAATGCTCCGACCAGATTCTTAGAAATATCCGCATCGCATTTTATTCTCGTAAAATACAGCAGTGAAAGTGAGTTTGAATTAATAGAAAACTCTTTATCTGAAACCTATACAGATGAGGAAATTGAAGACTTTTGCAAACAAATAATAGAAGCTGACAAAAAAGAAGGAACCATAGACCAATTAAGATATATGGTACGAGAAGTAAGTGGCAACTACATAATTGCATTTATCGACCATTCAAACGCTGTAGAATCAGGAAAAACTGTGCGCATCATTTCCGTCATTGCAGCCATTTTTGCAATAGCCCTTTTCTCGTTACTTTCATACTTTCTTTCAGGGTGGCTCGTCAAACCTGTTGATGAAGCTTTTGAAAAGCAGAAGCAATTCATCTCTGATGCAAGCCATGAATTAAAGACTCCTATAACAGTAATTCTTTCCAACAGTGAATTGTTAGAAGACGAGATTGGCGATAACAGACAGCTCTCCTACATCAAAAACGAATGTGACAGAATGCATAAACTTGTAACATCATTACTCACACTAACCAGACTTGAACAGACGCCTTACAAAGACGCCGAAAAAAATGATTTCTGTGTGAGTGATACTGTACTAGAACGTGTTCTCCCAATGGAAAGTGTTGCCTTTGAAAAGGGCGTCCTGATGGATTACGAAAATATTATGCCCGACCTTCATCTTCACGGTGTCAAAGAACAGATTGGTCAGGTTGTTGCAATTCTTATAGATAATGCTATAACCCACACAGACAAAAATGGTACAATCACTGTCTCGCTATGGAAGACATCTCACCATTTGCATCTTACCGTTGCCAACACAGGGGATGAGATTCCACAAGAGGAACGTGAGCGATTGTTTGAACGTTTCTATCGCTCCGATAAGTCACGCAACAGAGCAAGCGGACATTTCGGTCTTGGTCTTTCCATAGCAAAAACTATAGTCACTAATCATAAAGGAAAAATAAGTGTCGATTGTGATAATGGTACAACAACATTTTACGTAAAAATCAAAACGGTGGAGAAATAATCTCCACCGTTTATTAATATAATTAACGTTCATTCATCGGTATATAATCCTGATTCTTCTTAACAGCTTTATAAGCAGGACGAATAATCTTACCCTGATTAATAAGTTCTTCTATTCTGTGCGCACTCCAACCAGCCATTCTGGCAACTGCAAACAATGGTGTAAACAATTCCATAGGCAAACCCAACATCTGATAAACAAAGCCGGAGTAAAAATCTACATTGGCACTTACACCCTTGTATATTTTACGCTCCTCAGCAATAACCAGCGGTGCCAGACGTTCAACGTTAGCATAAAGCTGATACTCATGTTCAAGATGTTTCTCAATTGAAAGCATCTCTACAAATTCTTTGAACACCTTAGCTCTCGGATCGGAAATAGAATACACCGCATGACCCATACCATATATAAGACCTGCTTTATCAAACGCTTCCTTGTGAAGCAGTTTCTTAAGGTATGCTTTAATCTCTTCGTCATCATTCCAATCAGAAACCTCTTGTTTCATCTCGGTAAACATCTTGGTAACCTTGATATTAGCTCCACCATGCTTAGGACCCTTTAATGAACCCAACGAAGCTGCCATTGACGAATACGTATCTGTGCCTGAAGATGTAACAACATGTGTAGTAAATGTCGAATTGTTACCACCGCCATGCTCAGCGTGGAGAACAAGTGCAAGATCCAATATCCTTGCTTCAAGCTCTGTAAATTTGCTGTCAGGTCTTAACAGATAAAGTATATTCTCCGCTGTAGACAAATCACTCTTAGGAGTATGTATATACAGGCTTTTTCCATCATGATAGTGGCTGTATGCCTGATAACCGTACACTGACAGTAGCGGAACTACCGATATTAGCTGTAAACATTGTCTCAATACATTCGGAACTGAAGTATCATCCGCTTTCTCATCATACGCATACAACGTAAGTATACTTCTCTGCAAGGTATTCATCATATCCTTACTAGGCGCTTTAAGAATAATGTCCCTTACAAAATGAGTTGGCAAGGATGTTCTGTAATCTCCGAGTATATCCTTGACAGTATTCAATTCGTCCATAGTTGGCAATTTCCCGAATAAGAGAAGATAAACCGTCTCTTCAAATCCAAAACGTTTCTCATTCATAAATCCTGCGACAATATCTTCCACATCATATCCCTGATAATATAACTTACCCTCACATGGAATCATATCGACATCTTCAACTATATAAGACTGAATCTTAGAAACATCTGTAAGACCGGTAAGAACACCTCTTCCATCTAAGTCTCTAAGTCCTCTTTTAACTGCATATTTCGTATACAATTCCGGATCAATCTTCAGATTTTCCACACACAACTTGGATAAATCCTGGATTTCTTCTGAAATTTTCGCATATGAATTAATTCTATCATTGTGGTTGTTTTTCACTCAATCACCCTTTCTGTCAGCTAAAATCATCATGACCTTTACAAGTATATCATAAAACCAGTACAATTCCCAAATTATTTTGAAAATTCATTAAAAATTTACAAAAGCCTCTGAATAAAAATGTGAAACATTTTCCCCAGAGGCTTGTAAAATCAATTAATATATTATTAATTACGCATCAAACATTAATTTCTGCAGTCATTCCAAGCAGTGAGCTGTTAGCATCTAACACAGGCTTAACCACCTCATTAACAAACTCTTCTGTCTGTTGTGGAGCTCTACCGACGAAATTCTTTGGATCTAATATATCCTCGATCATTTCCTTAGTCATACCAAACGCAGGATCATTTGCAATTCTGTCAACTAAGTCATTCTCTTTACCTTCCTGTTTGACAACAGCACCAGCTGCCATAGAATGTTCTCTGATCTTCTCATGTAATTCCTGACGATTTCCACCACGCTTTACTGCATCCATCATAATATTTTCAGTTGCCATGAATGGAATCTCTTTCATAAATCTCTGATAAATAACCTTATCATATACAACAAGTCCATCCACTACATTAAGATACAAATCTAATATACCATCTATTGCAAGAAAAGCCTCCGGGACTGATATTCTCTTATTAGCTGAATCATCAAGTGTTCTCTCAAACCACTGTGTAGCAGCTGTTATTGCAGGGTTGAGAGAATCAATCATAACGTAATTTGCAAGCGAAGCAATTCTCTCTGAACGCATAGGATTTCTCTTATATGCCATAGCAGATGATCCAATCTGATTTTTCTCAAACGGCTCCTCAATTTCTTTGAGGTGCTGTAACAATCTGATATCATTAGAGAATTTATGTGCGCTCTGTGCAATTCCCGAAAGAACATTTAATACTCTTGTATCTACCTTTCTTGAATATGTCTGTCCTGATACCGGATAGCACTCCTCAAATCCCATCTTTTTAGCAATCATGCCATCAATCTTTCTGACAGTCTCGTGATCACCGTTAAAAAGCTCAAGGAAACTTGCCTGAGTACCTGTTGTACCCTTAGATCCAAGAAGCTTCTGCTGGCTGATCATGTATTCAAGATCTGCGTAATCCAACATCAGTTCTTCCATCCACAATGTAGCACGCTTACCAACTGTTGTAGGCTGAGCAGGCTGGAAATGTGTAAATGCAAGAGTAGGAAGATCCTTGTACTCCATAGCAAATTTGGACAATTCATTAATAACATTCAATAATTTCTTGCGAACTAATTTCATAGCTTCTGTCATTATAATAATATCTGTATTATCGCCAACATAACAGCTTGTAGCACCAAGGTGAATTATACCCGCTGCTTCCGGACACTGTTTTCCGTATGCATATACATGACTCATAACGTCATGTCTTACAAGCTTTTCTCTCTTTTTAGCCACATCATAATTAATGTCTTCAGCAAAAGCCTTAAGCTCCTCAATCTGCTCGTCTGTAATGACCGGTTTACCATTTTCAGAAAGACCTAACTCTTTCTCTGTCTCAGCAAGTGCAATCCACAACTTTCTCCAGGTTTTGAATTTCATATCAGGTGAAAAAATGTACTGCATTTCCTTGCTGGCATAACGTTCTGATAATGGACTTACGTATTTATCTTTCATATCTTCCTCCTAAGTGTATATTATTAATAAAAATATCTACAGTGAATAGTAACTGTTTATTTATTACTTGTCAAGAAAACACATTTTTATTTGTTATTTTGTATTATATATGTTACAATACATTTACTTAATTTTACTCGGTAATAATTATAATAAAATGTATTGGAGGATATGTAACATGCAGGAAAAAAGACGTTATAAAAGACTTCCGATTCAGTTAAATCTTGAAGTATCGGAATTATTTAAACAGGATAACAATGTCATCCCGGATTTGAATGCGGAGATACATGTATTTGATATCAATCAGGCAGGTATTGGTTTCACTACCACAACCTATCTTCCTGAAGGCTATTATTTCAATGCGACATTGTCTCTTGAGCCGTCTCAGCAGAAAATTTTAACTGTGGTCAAGATACTTAACGTGTTCAAGCTTGACGATGGAAGTTACCGTTACGGATGTGAGTTCGTCGGTTTCGCCAGCATCTTTAATTACGTATTCGAAGATTATGCTAAGATGCTTGAAGGTAGTGAGCAGGAATAATTTCATATAACAACAAAACTGCCATATTACTTATCCCTAATTCGTAATATGGCAGTTCTTTATTAACTATGTCCGATGTTTTTCCAAAAACGATAATTTTATTTCTTTGTAGTAACCTTTTTTACACCAGACCATTCTGACACTAGCTTATCTGTGTTAAGATACATATATGTGCGTATTCTCACATAATATTTTGTCTTCTTTTTCAGCTTTTTAATCCATACTCCCGAAGAATTCTCAGAAACTTTAACAGTCCGGACATTCTTCTTAAATTTCTTAGATGTACTTATCTGAATCTCATAGCCACTTATATTATCGGCTTTATTCCAGGATACTTTAATCTTTTTTGCATATGATTTTATCTTTTTAATCTTTGTACCGTTTACCGTTTCATCTTTATCTCTGCCATTGAGGTTGTAGTTATTAACAGTTTTTCCCGAAGAAGTTGTAGTGGTCTGTTTCTTCTGCGAAGATTCTGCAACTTTTTCTTTAGAAGCCTTTTCATCGGCAGCTGTTTTGTTATCAGTCGTTACCCGGGCTGTACTATCATCACCATTACCTTCATTATTCGAAGGATTAACGCTACCATTATCATAAACATCTGTATCGCTATTGCCAGATGTATCATTTTGATTGTTGATCTCATCTATTAACTCTGTATCATCATCCAATACATCTTCTGCGTCATTATCATTAATATTAGATGTATCGTCACCATCATCAATCACTTCTTCATTATCTGAATCATTGACATCAGTTATATCATCAGAATCGTTATTGCGGTTATTATTGTTATTCAATGTACTACCTGATTGTTTTTCTTGAATGTAATCTTTTTCTGCAACCGGATAATGCTTTGATGCCTTTGCAACATGTACAGGGAGATCCTCATCATTGAATCTGATAGACTCATCAGATTTGTTATAAAAACTGTAATCAAGCTTCGTTGCCGTATCCTGATCGTCCCAAGTCACATCAACCGCATACCACTTATCATCAAGATTGACTTTATTCCATGCATGATAATCACTGTATGCTGTAACGGTTGGAATGCCAGATGCATTCATGAGAAGTTCAAATGTCAACGAATAACCTGCGCAAACTGTCTTGTTCTTCTTAATTGCACTGTATATGGACTGACTGTAATATATATCACCGCTGTAGTCACCCTCGCTCATCTTATCTGCTGAGTAATGATCGTAACTTAATGTGTTACACAGAAAATCATGAGTATATTTTTCAATATCTACACCTGTAGTATTTTCCTCATTTATCACCTCAACCCATGAATCGAGCTTCGTAAACAACTCATTCGTAACTTCTGCTCTTTCTTCTCCCTTTGCAAATGCCGGGTAACAGAAAAGATAAAGCTTATTACCACTCGTTGCATAAGAAGAGGTCGTAAAATAATACTGGGGATTAGCATAGATAAACAGCTGAACAACATCAACAAACCTGGAACTATCCGGATTTGTTAAGTCAATTAAATCCTTATCAATCGAAACTGCAGGGAGGTAATCTGCACCATTACCGCTTTTGTCTTCCAAATGTAAAGCATCCACAGAGCTGTCTTCAATAAAATTCTTACATACTAAATCAAGATTGTCATACAATTCTTTTTCTTTTGCATCCATCTTGTCATATACATAAGAAGCACTGTACTGCTTCCAATCTCTGCTGTTAACAGAAATATCATCCGTTCCATCATCATGCTCAGCAAGCTTACTTAATTGTTCACTCAAAACCGCAAATCTGCTGACCTCAACAGACTGTACACCCATAATACCTGTATCAGTCTCCTCAACAAAATCACTGTGTAATTCCTCCGCATTTGAATTAAGCGGTACTGAAATCACAGAAATACCCATACATGCCGAAATCATTAATGCTGCTATCTTTTTGTGTAACTTATCTATACAAAATCCATTCTTCATATTCTATACCTCACTGTTAAAGGCCGTTACAGAAAGCATCAATATACGAAAATTATGTATAAAAAAGTGTCTTCGACACATCAACTCCCCTGCCCCTCAATCTTGAGGGGATTAGGGGTTGATTCTTATTTCAAAATCTTTCATAATAATCTTATG
>CADBCZ010000063.1 GCA_902793335.1 uncultured Lachnospiraceae bacterium | reverse complement strand
TGCGGAAGGCGGACTATTCAGTGCCTCTTTAGAGGCAAGCAGGGAACAGCGGCTTATAGCCGCAGAGCAAACCACCGGCTAAGCCGGTGGTAATGATTGACATTATTTAATTGAAATAATATTTGAAATACGTTATAATTTCGCTTGTGTATTTTTGTCGTAATAAATAGCTGCTAATGCTTATAAAGGAATAAAGAATACAAAAAACTGTTTGATAAGAAAAACAGGTTACAAAAAATCAATAAAGATTAAAAAATAGCATAAAAGGTAAACAGTTCATAATTAATATATTGAAATTGAGGAAAAAAGAATGGCATCATTATATTTTAAGTATGGAGTTATGGGGGCTGCTAAAAGTGCGGAATTGCTCACGACAAAGTATAGATACGAAGAAACAGGGCAAAAAGTCATGTGCTTAAAAGCTGATAGAGATTCAAGAGATGGTGAATGTATCATCAAAAGCCGACTGGGATTATCAGCTAAGGCGAATAATGTGTCTGAAATATTTGGCAAATCAAAAACATATTTTTGCGGTTATTCTATTATACTTGTAGATGAAGCGCAATTCTGTACAACAGAAGAAATAGATCTTTTTGCGAAGATAGTTGATGAATACAATGTGCCGGTAATTTGTTATGGATTAAAAACTGATTTTCAAAATCATCTTTTTGAAGGTAGCAAAAGACTGCTTGAAATTGCGGACAATATAAGTGAGATAAGAACTGTTTGCTGGTGTGGGAAAAAGGCTATATGTAATGCCAGGTACAATGAGTTTGGTATTGTAAGAACAGGAGAGCAGATAATGTTGGGAGCGAATGATCAGTATGTTTCATTATGCAGAAAGCATTACAACGCAGGAATGATAAAATAGGGTATAAATTGGTGAATTGAAATGAAAACAATTGTGGTTGGCGGCGGAGCTGCCGGAATGATGGCAGCTATATGGGCTGCAAGAAATAATAATCAAGTTATATTGATAGAGCAGAATGAAAAGCTTGGAAAGAAGTTGTTTATTACAGGTAAAGGCAGATGTAATTTTACAAATGCGTGTGATATTGAGGACTTGTTTTCAAATGTGGTGACTAATTCCAAGTTCATGTACAGTTCTTTCTACTCATTTTCCAATCAGCAGGTAATGGATTTCTTTGAGGAGCTCGGTTTGAAATATAAGGTTGAACGCGGTAACAGAGTATTCCCTGCATCCGATCATTCTTCGGATGTTATTAAAGCTTTGGAGAAAGAACTTAAAAGGTTAAAGGTGGATATCTTACTTAATACCAGAGTAGACGGTCTGATAATTGAGGATGGCTCTGTTGTCGGTGTGAATATATCTAAGAATTATAATGGAAACTCAAAGCAGAAGAGAGATGCTACTGACAAGAATTCTATTAAAAAACCAGATTTACTTAAGAATTTGACTGCGGATAAAATTATTGTTACAACCGGAGGAATATCTTACCCGAGAACCGGAGCCTTTGACTTGGGCTATCGTTTTGCGGAGAGTGCAGGACATAGCATAGTCAAAGCTCAACCATCACTTGTACCATTTGAAGTGAAAGAACAGTGGTGTAAAGACTTAATGGGTGTAGCACTTAAGAATGTCGCTTTATCTATCAGCGTTACTGAGAAGGGTAAGAATAAGAAGATTTTTGAAGACTTTGGAGAAATGTTATTCACTCATTTTGGTGTGAGTGGTCCGATGGTTATCAAAGCCAGCGCATACATACATAAGTATCTTGAAAATGATATCGTGTTGTCAATTGATTTAAAACCCGCACTCGATGAGAAACAATTAGACGAGAGAATACTCAGGGATTTTGAAATGTTTAAGAACAAGCAGTTGTCAAACGGACTTGAAAAACTGTTGTTGAAATCCTTGATTCCTGTCATTATTGATTATTCAGGGCTGGATGGTAATAAAAAGATTTCCGAGATTACCAAAGAGGAGAGAAGGATTTTTCTTGAATCTATAAAGAATCTCAAAATGCATGTAACAGGACTTCGCGGATGGGATGAGGCGATAATTACTAAAGGCGGGGTCAATGTTAAAGAGATAGATCCGTCGACTATGGAATCCAAGAAAGTCAAAGGACTTTATTTTGCAGGAGAGGTACTTGATATAGATGCTCTTACCGGGGGGTATAATCTTCAGGTTGCGTGGTCTACAGGGTATCTTGCAGGAATTTCTGTTTGAAGTTGTAACGGATTTGGTATATATTATAAAAAGATGATCATAGAGAAAACGGAGGATGATTTAATGTCAAGTATAGCAATTGACGGACCTGCAGGTGCAGGGAAAAGTACAATAGCCAAATTGGTGGCGAAAAATTTGGATTACATTTATGTGGATACAGGTGCGATGTATCGTGCGATTGCATATGAACTTGTAAGAACAGGTGTAGATATCGAGGATGAGAAAGCTTTGACAGAAGCCTGTTCAAAGATGAAAATCGAGATTAAGTATGAAGACGGTGTTCAGCAGGTATATATGAATGGTGAAAATGTTACCCCTTATTTAAGAACAGAGGAAACAGGTAACATGGCCTCAAAATCATCAGCAAAAGCTCCTGTACGTGCAGCTCTTCTTGACATACAGCGCAATATGGCGGTAAAGCACAATGTCGTTATGGATGGACGAGACATCGGAACCAACGTACTTCCGAATGCGGAGACGAAGATATATCTTACAGCTTCTGCTGATGAGAGAGCTAATCGTCGTTATAAAGAGCTTACGGAAAAAGGTGAGGAAGCTGATTTTGAGAAAATTAAAGCTGATATAATTGAGCGTGATGAGCGTGATATGAATCGTGATATTGCTCCTCTTAAGCAGGCTGACGATGCTCATCTTGTTGACAGCTCGGATATGACAATAGAAGAAGTTGTTGAAACTATTATGAATTATGCAAAATAAGGAGTTATAATGGAAGTAATACTTGCAAAAACTGCCGGTTTCTGTTTCGGTGTCAAACGTGCGGTCGATACAGTATATGAGCAGACCGGTAAAGGAAATGTATATACCTACGGACCTATAATTCATAATGAAGAAGTGGTTAAGGATCTTGAATCCAAAGGCGTAGGTATTATCGATAACGAAGAGGAATTACAGGCACTTGATGAGGGTACTGTTGTAATAAGGTCTCATGGTGTAGACAGACATATATATGACATAATAAATGAAAAAAAATTAGAATTGGTAGATGCTACCTGTCCTTTTGTTAAGAAAATTCATAATATTGTCGATAAAGATAGCAGAGAAGGCAAACAGATAGTAATTATCGGTAGTAAAAAACATCCGGAAGTACAGGGAATATGCGGCTGGTGTAACAACAAACCGATTGTTCTTGAATCCGTAGAAGATGCCCAAAACTATACCAATGAAACGGGTGCGGATATTTCTATCGTATCACAGACAACATTTAATCATAATAATTTTAATAAGATAGTTGAAATTTTTGAAAAAAAAGGTTATAATGTATCAGTGTATAATACTATCTGTAATGCAACAGCTCAGCGACAGAAGGAAGCTGCTGATATTGCAGCGCAGGTAGATGCTATGATTGTCATAGGTGGGAAGAACAGTTCTAACACCCAGAAACTCTATGACATTAGCAAAAAAGAATGTGCAAATACTTACTATATTCAGACACTCGATGATTTGGATTTGGCTACTGTGAAATCCGTTGATAGGGTAGGTATTACAGCAGGGGCGTCTACCCCACATCATATTATTAAGGAGGTTCATGGTAGCATGGCAGATGAATTTGGAAAAATGTTAGAAGACAGTTTTGCGGAGGATAACAGAATCAGTCCTGGCAAGATTGTAAAGGGTACGGTTATTGACGTTAAGGAGGATGAGGTTATCCTCAACATCAACTACAAGGCAGATGGAATCATTACAAAGAGTGAATATACTAATGATCCTAATGTAGTTCTTACAGAGAAAGTTCATGTTGATGACGTTATTGAAGCTAAGGTAATTAAGACTAATGACGGCGATGGTCAGGTTCTTCTTTCAGTTAAGCGTGTAGCAGCTGAGAAAGCTAATGAAGAATTAGAGGCAGCATTTAATAACGAAGAGGTTCTTAAGGGTGTTGTTACACAGGTTGTTGACGGTGGTCTTGGTGTTACTGTTGGCGAAGCAAGAGTATTCATTCCTGCAAGCCTTGTGTCAGATACTTATGAGAAGGATCTTACAAAATATAAAGATCAGGAGATTGAGTTCAAGCTTACAGAGTTCAATCCAAGAAAGAGAAGAATTATCGGTAATCGCAAGGTTCTTATTGAGGCTGAGAAGAAAGCTGCTAAAGAAGCATTGTTCGCAAGAATCAATGTCGGTGATACAGTAGAAGGTGCAGTTAAGAATGTAACAGACTTTGGTGCATTTATTGATCTTGGTGGAGCAGACGGACTTCTACATATCTCTGAGATGTCTTGGGGACGTGTTGATAACCCTAAGAAGCTTTTCAAGGTTGGTGATCAGGTTAAGGCATTCATCAAAGATATTCAGGGTGAGAAGATTGCATTATCACTTAAGTTTGAGGATTCTAATCCATGGCTTACAGCAGATGAGAAGTATGCAATCGGTAACGTTGTTACAGGTCGTGTAGCAAGAATGACAGACTTTGGTGCATTTGTTGAGTTAGAGCCTGGTGTAGATGCTCTTTTACATGTTTCTCAGATTTCAAGAGAGAGAATTGAGAAGCCGGCAAGTGTTCTTTCAGTAGGTCAGGAAGTTGAAGTTAAAGTTGTCGACTTCAAGCCTGAAGAGAAAAAGATTAGTCTTAGCATGAAAGCACTTCTTCCTGAAGTTGATGAGGATTTCGCAGATGATGCATATGTTGATGAAGCTATTGTTGACGAAGCAGCTGATGAAGTTCCTGTAACAGAAGAAGATACAGTTGAAGAAGCAGATGCTATTACTGCAGAGGAATAATATATAATTGAAAGTTTATTCTGTTAATATTGCCCCGTCTTTGTATTAAGATGGGGCATTTATAAATTAATTTTATTAAAGAATATCATTAGAACTGCTAGAAAGGAATATACGTATGGCATACGATTATGAGAAGTTTAAGGAAGATGTTTTTAAACTTACAGATATCAATTTATCTTTATATAAAGAAAAGCAGATGAAACGAAGAATAGAATCATTAGTTGCAAGAAAAGGTCATGGTGATTTTGAAAGTTTTTATAATGCAATGACTAAGGATGATGAACTTCTTCGTTCATTTATCAGTTATCTGACGATTAATGTATCTGAATTTTACAGAAATCCTGTTCAGTGGGAACTTTTTGAAAAGCAGATGATACCGTATTTGGAAAAAAATTTCGGTAAGAGGCTTAATATTTGGAGTGCGGCCTGTTCTACAGGTGATGAGCCGTATACTATTGCCATGATATTATCGAGATATTATCCTTTAAGCCATATCAATATTCTGGCAACAGACATAGATGAGGATGTGATAGCCTTTGCTAAAGAAGGCATATACTCACAAAAGAGCGTTTCGGGTCTTCCAAAAGATTTGTTATCGAAATATTTTACACAGGATGGTAAGAATTATATCATCAGTGATGAAATCAAGAAGTGTGTTGAATTTAGAAAACACAATCTTTTAAAAGACAGATATCCGACTAATATGCATATGATAGTCTGTCGTAATGTAGTAATTTATTTTACGGATGAGGCCAAAGATAGTGTCTATACTAATTTTCATAACACTCTTGTAAAAGATGGTGTTCTGTTCATAGGTAACACAGAACAGATAGTGCATGCAAGAGACATTGGTTTTGGTTCAATGGAATCCTTCTTCTATGTCAAAGAATAATAATTAGAATCATTATATATATTTAAAATCAAAAACTACTTATTGTGATATACACGATAATCACGTAAGTAGTTTTTTGATTGTTTTATTTCTTTAAAAAGTTGTGTAAAATGTTTTTAATATATTTACGCTGCTCGTCATCTGAACTGCTAACGAGAGAGTTTAGAGTTCGATATGATAATTTATCTCCGTATTCTTTGAGAAAAATTTCGGGATAATCTGAGTCGTGATTGATTATAAAAGTGTCATCTTTAGCTATATAACAATTCTTTTTTGTTGCACGTTCTTTATTATCGGAATCGACATATGCTGAAACACTTTTATGTATTGCCATATCTTCTTTTGGAAGATAGTAATAGTTTTTATAGTCCTTGAAAAAATGTTTTAATTTATCATTGATGACAGGTAATATCAATGTGATTTTATTATCATATGCATTGATGTATATTCCGTCTTTGTTGGTCTGATTAATTCGCTTAGGGATATATAAATGTTCATCTGTAATTGCCTCTATTGTAAGCTTTGATCTATCATGAGATATGCTGTGCGACTTTATAACCGGTTTGACAAACAGTAATTTATAATTGAGTATAGAAATGATTTTTGTCAGTCCGATAATGTCATCATGGTTATGTAGAAGCAATAAACGCTCCTTTTCGTCATCAGGTCGTGCCACATAGCGCTGATATACATTTATCAATTCACTGCCCTGACAGGTGTCATTTCGTTCGATACCCATATACTTTTCAATTGTAACCAGTTTCAAGTTATCTAAACCGAATAGCCCCTTATAAGAGCGAATTTCTTTGAAAATATCGATCTGAATAAGATTATCAATGTTACTGATGTCGATATTATGTTTTGATGCTTTCTCACGAATATAAGGGATATCAAAAGTTAATCCATTGAAATGAATAATGTGTGTGTACTTTTTGCAATATTCATTAAAAGAAGTAATAAGCTCTTTTTCTGAATATCCATCTTCATTAAACAATTGAGTTAAATGTAATGAATTATTATCATATGAGAGAGCACCAATAAGATAAAGTGTTGAGTTTCTTGCAGAAAGACCGGTTGTCTCAATGTCAAAATATAAGATTTTTTCATAGTCAGTGCTATGAAGTAGTTTAAATGATTCTTTGATAAACTCAATATTTTCAATATCGTAGGTGTAATGGACTATTTTCATTTTATAACCTTTCATGATGTTTCTATAATTGTTTTAATTTATATTATTTATGGTACAGAGCAAAAAGAAAAACAATATATTAATACAACATAATGTGTTTTTTAATATTATAATAGCATATTTTGAATAGATGTGATATACTATTTGCGAATTATGTGTAAAAGTTGAGAGGATTGTCTGATGATAGGTTATGTGAAGGGAAAAGTTGAAGGAATATTTGATGATTATATCCTTGTTGAGAATAATGGTATAGGTTACAGGATATTTACATCCGGCAAGGCTATAGGTGATATAAAGGGACTACATGAGGAGATAATTCTTTATACCTATCTGCATGTAAGAGAGGATGAATTATCACTATATGGATTTCCTACCAATGATGAGATGAATACTTTCAAACTGCTCATTTCAGTCAATGGCATTGGTCCGAAGGTTGCGCTTTCGATATTATCAGCACTTTCTGTCAAAGAGCTTTCCATGGCTGTTATGATGGGTGATACGAAGGCTATAACCAAGGCTAACGGTGTTGGTACCAAGGGTGCTAACAGACTTATTATGGAATTGAAGGACAAATTGAAGTTTGATGATTTACTTTCGTTTGATAATGAATCCGGTGTAGATGAAGCAAATATATCAGAAACAGGTCACGATAATATATCAGATGCGGTGCTTGCACTTGTAAGTTTGGGGTATTCGGAGTTTGAGGCAATGAAGACAATTAAGCAGATACCGGATGCAGCTGCCATGGATTCTGACAAACTGTTAAAGGCAGCACTTAAGAAGATATTTTAAATATATTAACGATATATATTCTTTTATGAGTATAATAGATTGGAAAAGTTGTAATAATGGAAGAGAGAATTATAAGTACCCGGATTTTGCCGGAGGATGTCAAGATTGAGAATAATCTACGTCCAACGATGCTGGCAGATTATATAGGGCAGGAGAAAGCAAAAAACAATTTAAAAATTTTTATAGAAGCCGCAAAGAATAGAGGAGAAGCTTTAGATCATGTGTTATTATATGGTCCGCCTGGACTTGGCAAGACTACTTTGGCATCGATAATTGCCAATGAAATGGGAAGTAATCTTAAGATAACATCCGGACCTGCTATAGAAAAACCCGGAGAATTGGCGGCTATACTCAATAATCTGAATGAGAATGATGTGTTGTTTATAGATGAAATACACAGACTTAATCGTCAGGTTGAAGAAGTGTTATATCCTGCAATGGAAGACTTTGCAATAGATATTATGATTGGTAAGGGACAGGCTGCAAGAAGCATAAGACTTGAATTGCCTGCATTTACTCTGGTTGGTGCAACTACAAGGGCAGGAATGCTTACAGCCCCTCTGCGTGACAGATTTGGAGTTGTCAATCGTCTTGAATTTTATTCAAATGAAGAATTAGCAAGTATTGTAACACGTTCGGCTAGTGTACTTGATATTTCTATAGACAAAGAAGGCGCTTTGGAGATTGCAAAAAGATCAAGAGGAACCCCGAGACTTTCAAACAGACTTTTAAAGAGGGTTAGGGATTTCGCTGAGGTTTCATTTGATGGTGTTATAACCGGAGAAGTGGCGGGTAAAGCGCTTGACAGATTAGAGGTTGATTCATTTGGCCTTGATCTTATTGACAGGAATATAATTCTTACAATAATTGAGAAATTCAGTGGAAAGCCCGTTGGTCTGGATACTTTGGCTGCAGCTATAGGAGAAGATCCGGGAACTATTGAAGATGTATATGAGCCGTATCTTATCAAGAATGGTTTGCTTTCACGTACACCGAAAGGAAGGATTGCGACTGACCTTGCTTATAAGCATTTTGGGATTGTTAAATTAGATTAAGATATATTAATTTTTACCATGGGAGGACAGGAAATGGATACTAAGAATGATATAGCGGTAGTAATCAATGGAAGAATATATAATTTGAGTGGATATGAGGATACAGATTATCTTCAGGAGGTTGCTAATTATATGAACTCTAAGATTGCTGAGTGTAAGGCAAGCGATGGATTTAGAAGAATGAGTCCTGAATATCAGAATATTTTACTTGCATTAAATATTGCGGATGATTATTTTAAGGCTAAGAATCAGACCGGTCAGTTGGCTCAGGCTGATGATGAGAAAGAAAAACAGATTTATGATTTAAGACATGAGGTTATTGAAACTCAGATAAAATACGAATCATCTATGCGTCTGGTAGAGGAATACAAAGAGCAGGTTAATGCTCTTCAGAGAAAAATTATACAGTTAGAGGCAGAGAGAACAAGAGACGTTTAAAGCAAAGGAATGAATTATTATATGAATAAACCTGAGATACTTGCACCGGTCGGAAGTATAGATGCATTACATGCAGCTGTAAATGCCGGTGCTGATGCTGTTTATCTGGGTGGCTCGCGTTTTGGCGCGCGTGCGTTTGCAGATAATTTTGGTGAAACTGAATTGATAGAAGGCATAGAGTATGCTCATTTGTATGGTGTTAAGGTGTATATGACCGTTAACACCTTATTTCGTAATGAAGAAATTAATGATTTAAATGATTATATACTACCATATTATAAGGCTGGACTTGATGCTGTGATAGTACAGGATTTTGGTGTTATGAAACATATACATCAAATTTTTCCTGATCTGGATATTCATGCATCTACCCAAATGACAATTACAACACCATATGCCTATGAACTGCTCAAGGATTATGGAGTGACAAGAATTGTTCCGGCAAGAGAGTTGTCAATCAATGAAATCAAAAGTCTTAAGGATATAAAACATTTTAGTGACAAATTAGAGATTGAAGTTTTCGTACAGGGTGCATTATGCGTATGTTATTCCGGCATGTGTCTTATGAGTTCGTACATTGGAGGTAGAAGTGGAAACCGGGGAAGATGTGCAGGAAGTTGTAGATTGCCATATTTCTTATATGATGATAATGGTAAAAAGATTTTGACAGAAGGACAATACCTCTTAAGTCAGAAAGACTTGTGTGGTGTGAATTCTATTCCTGACTTGATAAAAGCAGGGGTGGATTCGTTTAAGATTGAAGGTAGAATGAAGAAACCTGAGTATGTCGCTTGTTGTGTGAGAAGTTACAGAAAACTTGTTGATTACTGTATGAGTTCTGATTTCTCAAAGGATGAATATGGAAAGCTTGCAATGACATGCAAGGATGAGATGACGGAGATTTTTAACCGTGGTGGATTTACAAAAGGATATTTTAATAAACACAACGGAAAAGATATGATGTCCTTCAATGCACCGGGACATATGGGAGTAGAAATTGGACATATAATATCTGTCAATAACAACTGCATTAAAGTAAAGCTAACCAAGAAATTACATAAAGCCGACATATTGTTGATTATTCTGGGCGATGAGGAAGTTACACTTACTTCAAATGTTGATAGCGCTTCAGGGAAAGAGATTTCTCTTAAGGTTCCTAAGTCAAGGAAACTCAAAAAAGGTATGAGTTTAGTCAGAAAGTATGATGCTGTACTTGAAAGTGAACTGGGAACATATTATGAACACGATAAAAAGCTGCCCATAACAGGAAAGCTTGTACTTAATATTGGTAAAGAAGCAGTATTGGAAGTCGGTTCTTTATCAGCCGGTAATACTTATAAAGCTGTTGTAAAAGGGGAACTGGTTGAAAAAGCATCTTCTAAGCCGCTTGATAAGTCTTCTGTATTATCAAAGCTTGGACAGACGGGAGATTCATGCTTTGAGTTTTCTGATATAGATGTGCATATGGACGACAACATTTTTTATTCTGTGAAGCTGCTAAAAGATCTCAGAAGAAAAGCTTTATCAGAGCTTGAGAAAAAAATGCGTGAGAGGTCAGTAAGGGAGACTCCTGATAGATTTAATGATGAAGATAAGTCAATCAAAACAAAAAACAATAGACGTAATACAGATGATTACTCAATAAATCAAAAAACAATAAGAGTTTTGATATCATCTATGGAGCAGTTAGATACTGTGATCAACTATTCTGAAAAAAAGTCTTTAAACGTTAAAATTGCCATTGATTTGCAGTATTTTACAAAAAGCGATATAATAACGCTCATGAATGCTCATCCTGAGTACAGCTATGCTTTGCCAATGATACTTAGGGGTAGATCATTTGAAGAAGTTATGTCACTTCCTTTGAATAAATGTCAGAGCCTGATTGTACGTAATATAGATGAGTTATCATATTTGAAAAGTATAGATTATAAAGGTGAAGTAATTGCCGACTACGGTTTGTATTCAATGAATACTCTTGCAGCAGATTTTATCTCTGGTCAAAATACTGATACGGTTTTAACAATGCCTGTTGAACTTAATAGGAAGCAGTTGGAATTACTTGGGAAATGCCATGGTAATAGTGAAATGATAGTATACGGCTACCAACCTTTAATGGTTATGGCTTCGTGTTTTACTGAGAATACACGTGGTTGCGATAGTGGATCTGATTGTTCGTTTATTATGAAAGACAGGAAAAATCAGAAGTTCTTTATAAAAGCACTTTGTAAATACTGTTATAATGTTATTTACAACGGTGTACCTACCGTTATTTATGACAGGTTAAATGAAATAAAAGATTATAACGGTGTGGTGAGGTTTCAGTTTGTTGACGAGAGTGGCAAACAGATTACAGATATTCTTGATTCATTTATCGGACAAGAGGAATATTTGGGTGAATATACCAGAGGACATTTTACGAGAGGTGTAGACTAAACCTGCAATATACTAATGGAGAAAGATTAATGGCTAATATTATTATCAACATTTCAAAATATATCATTCTTCTTATGATGATACTATATGGATTTTCCAGTTTCACTGTTATCAGAAAAGAAGATCCCCACAAAAAGAATATGTGTCTTAACAGGCAGATAATATATGTGTTTGTTATTCATTTTCTGGCATATCTGACGTTTGCGATTCAGAGTCCGGAGGATATGGTGACTATCATAGCATTTTACGGATTACAGACGCTGATCGCGACAATGTATATGTATCTGTACCATTTTTTTTATCCGTTTTCTACCAGAATGATAACCAATAATATGAGTTTTCTATTGTTGATCGGATATATAATGCTGACAAGACTTAATTATGCGCTTGCGAGAAAACAGTTCATCATAGCTACGGCCTCACTTATTCTGGTTTCATTCATTCCGCTTATAATGGATAGAAACAAGAAATTAAGAAAATATGGTATAGCATATGGAATTATTGGAATTCTAGCACTGTTATCTGTTTTTGTGATTGGTGTAGAGAAATACGGTTCAGTCAACTGGATTTCTGTTGGCGGAATAAGCCTGCAGCCTTCGGAATTTGTTAAGATACTCTATGTATTTTTCATTGCGAGTATGTTATCTAAGAAGAGAGATTTCAGACAGGTTGTGATAACGACAGCCTTTGCGGGAGTTCATATGGGAATTCTTGCGTTGGAAAAGGACTTGGGTGCAGCGCTGATATTCTTTGTCATTTTCATATTTATGGTCTATGTCGGAACAGGTAAATTCAGATATATGCTGTTGTTTGTGACAGGTGGTGCGATGATGGCCGGACTTGCTTTCTTGCTTTTTAAGGACAAACTATTTAATCACGTGCTTGTCAGAGTGAATGCGTGGAAAGATCCCTGGTCGGATATAAGCGGTTCGGGATACCAGATAACACAATCATTGTTTGCCATAGGAAGTGGTGGATATTTTGGTAGCGGACTCACCAAAGGTTCGCCGGATGTAGTTCCTGTAAGTGAAAGTGATTTTATCTTTTCAGCTATAGCGGAAGAATTCGGTGTTATTTTTGCGATATTCCTTATACTGGTTTGTTTCAGCGGATTCATTTGCTTTATAACAATAGCTATTAATGCAAAGAGCAGATTCTATAAAACGATGGCTGTTGGTTTTGCGGTTTGCTATATTTTCCAGACATTTTTATCTATCGGAGGTGTAACGAAATTTATACCTTCGACAGGTGTTACCATACCACTTGTCAGCTATGGAGGAAGTTCAGTTTTAAGTTCACTTGTGATGTTTTCGATTATGCAGGGAATAAGTACTATAGAGAATAAAGAGGCGAAAAAAGTTGATGAAGAGAGAAGGAAACTTGAACAAACAGAATATGACAATGGAGCAGTTCTTAGAAAAGGAAGAACGGATTGATAAGATAAATGAAAAGCTTAACCGTCCTATCATTGGGATTGCATATATTTTCGGTATTCTGTTTGTGGGATTAATTGCATACATACTTCGTTTTATGATTGTTGACAAAGATGAGGTTATTGCCAACGCGGCAAACAGCAGATTGGATAGTTTTGCGGCTGATGTTGTGAGAGGAGATATAGTTACCACAGATGGAAAGGTTATTGCTACTAATAATGGTGATGATCGTTATTATCCATGCGGTGATTTGTTTGCTCATGCGGTTGGATTTTCGAAATATACCAAAGCCGGAATAGAACTTGTAGGAAATTATTATCTGTTGGAGAGCCATGCGGGGGGTTTTGAGAAATTCTTTCATACCCTTAGAGAGGAAAGTAATCAGGGAGATGTTGTAGTTTCAACACTTAATTATGATTTGCAGAAAAAGGCATATGACTGTCTTGGGAATGCTGATGGTGCGGTTATTGTAATGGAACCCGATACAGGCAAAATACTTGCAATGGTATCAAAACCGGATTTTGACCCTAATGATATAGATGAAGTATGGGAGGAAGCTAACAGTGAAGGATCTACAAGCTCTGTACTGTTAAACAGAGCCACACAAGGATTATATCCACCGGGCTCGACATTTAAGGTGCTGACTACTTTGTCTTATATGAGACAGTATCCTGGAAAATACAAGAAATATACCTATAATTGTGTTAACAGTGAAGAAATATTTAACAGCGTTTCAGTACATTGTTATGGTAAAAAAACTCATGGAGAAGAGGATTTGTCCAAAGCGTTGGCAAATTCTTGTAATCAGGCATATGCTGATATCGGTACAAAGCTTGAACTTGGCAAGTGGAAGGAGACGTTAGAGAGTCTTCTCTACAACAAGAATCTTCCTTATACCGGAGCAAGTGCTACCAGCAGATTCTATCTTGATAAGGATTCTAACAAGGGTTATGTGCCACAGACTGCATTTGGACAGGGTGATACTTTGGTTACACCTCTTCATAATGCAATGATAATATCTACTATTGCCAATGGTGGATTGATGATGAAACCTTATATGATAGACAGCATTGAAAATTATAAAGGAAAACGCATCAAGAAGTTTTCACCATCTTCATATGACACTTTGATGACTTCTAATGAAGTTGAGACACTCACGGAATATATGAGAAAGGTTGTGACTGAAGGAACGGCAGCTGATTATTTTGCGGGAGCAGAGTATAAAGCGTGTGGTAAGACAGGAACGGCGGAATACGCTGATGGTAATCATGATTTCTCATGGTTTATTGGATTTGATGATACAGATAAGCCGCATATTGCAGTAAGTATAGTTGTTGAAGAATCAGATGTAAATGGTATTAAAGCGACAGCAATTGCCAGATCTGTTATGGATGAGTATTATAAATTATTGGATAAATAAGGAATTATTTCTTGAGAATTTTTTAACTTTACCTTGAGTTTTTTTATATATGTTGTTATAATTTATGTTAATTAACGCAACACACCCATATGTTGCGCAAATTTCATTCATTTATGATTTTTGCAGAAGACAGCTTTATGAATAGTGGAGGAAAGACGATGATAGAAGCAGTAAGCTGTGGTGGTGTGGTAATCTTTCGAGGTAAAGTGTTGTTGCTTTATAAGAATTACAGAAACAAGTATGAAGGCTGGGTTCTGCCTAAGGGAACGGTGGAAGAAGGCGAAGAGTACAAGGAGACGGCACTTAGGGAGGTAAAGGAAGAGACCGGTGTCAGTGCTCAGATAATCAAATACGTGGATAAGAGTAATTATACATTTAACACAGCATATGATGTTGTTAACAAGGATGTTCATTGGTATCTGATGATGGCTGACAGTTATTACAGTAAACCCCAAAGAGAAGAATATTTTATGGACTCCGGATACTATAAGTATCACGAGGCTTATCATTTATTGAAGTTCCCTAATGAAAAACAGATCTTAGAGCAGGCATATAGTGAGTATCAGGATTTAAAACAGAGTAATCTGTGGGGCTCTAAGAAGTATTTCTGATTACAATGTCAGAAATAGAATATTTAAGATTAACCAGAGCCGGTATTTACTGGCTCTTGGTTTTTATTACAGACTAATAATTTTTGATTACGGTTAATATTTGTTTAAGGTGGCTATATGAAAAAGAAGACGATTATTAATATTTTAATGACAATATGTATATTGGTAGCAGTCGGTTGTGGCGGATATCTGGCTTATTATTATTATACAAGTCATAAGAGTGAGAGTGATATAGATGAATTGCGTAGCAGGATAGGTGATAATATAACTTCTATTGATGATAATGTGATGGGTGGTGACAAAGAAGAGGTTGCAGAAGTAAAAGGAAAACCTGAACCGCCGATGGTTGAGGTAAAGGGCGTAAGAATTCAGAAGAAATTCGAAGATTTATACAGAACGAATAATGATTTTGTCGGATGGCTTAAGATAGATGATACCAATGTTGATTATCCTGTAATGTATACACCGGATGATAATGAGAGAGGAGAACATTATATTCATTTGGATTTTGAGGAGAAGTATTCAGCTGCAGGTCTGCCTTTTATTGATAAAAATTGTGATCTTGTTCTGCCTACCGATAATATAATAATTTATGGACATAATATGAATTCTGGGAAAATGTTCCATGATATTATGAAGTATGAAAATGAGGATTTTTATAACAGCCATAAAACCTTTACCTTTGATACAATTTACGGTGATGGAACTTATGAGGTAGTAGCAATGTTTTATGCTCAGATACTACCGGATGATTCTAAGGAATTCAAATATTATCAGTTTGTAAATGCAGGTAGTGCGCAGGAGTTTGAAAATTATATCGATAATATAAAACATATGTCTTTGATAGATACCGGTGTCGATGTTAAGTTTGGAGATAAGTTGGTAACACTTTCTACATGTGCTTATCATGTCGATGATGGTAGATTTGCAGTTATAGCAAAAAAATGTTCAGATTAATGGATAAAAATAGTTCTTGACAAATACTGTTATCCATAATATAATAACACTCGTTGAAAAAAGACGGTTTGTGTTTTAACAACGATTACAATTCAATTAGCCGGTGTGTCGGAATTGGCAGACGAGGCAGACTCAAAATCTGTTGATGGCAACATCGTATGGGTTCAAGTCCCATCACCGGCATGTGAACAACAAAGGGCGGATGCAATAGCATCCGTCTTTTGTTGTTAGCAGGCTGGTGGCTGCTATAACCCATTGGGTTCATTCTCCTTGGAGCGAAGCTCCATCGTCGGTCGGATCGACGGAAAAAAGACCCACAGGGTCTTTTTTAACTTTATAGGAAAGTTCTCCTGCGGAGAACTTTTGAGTTAAAATAAGCCCGTCGGTAGACGGGCGTGACAAGTAGACCATGATTGTTTAGAAGATATAG
>CADBCZ010000062.1 GCA_902793335.1 uncultured Lachnospiraceae bacterium | reverse complement strand
AATGATAGTGCGAACGGGTCCCGCAGCAATTATGACTGTCACTGGAGCCGTACACAATATCAATATCTATAAAAGTTTCGACCACAACTTATAATCAATCATAATTGTGCGTCCGTCATACAAACAGCTTAAACAACCCCCAATTTGAAGAGAGGAGAAAAAGATGAGTCAAATTTTAGATGATATAATGGAATATATAGAGCGCGAGGATGCAAAGTTTATCAGACTTGCATTCTGCGATGCTTTTGGAATACAGAAGAATGTTTCTGTAATGCCATCAGAAATTAAAAAAGCAATAGAGGATGGAATTCCGATTAATCCAAGTGATATTGCCGGCTTTGATGGATGTAAAGGGGCTAATCTTTTTCTCAGACCGGACCCGTCAACCTTGTCGGTTCTGCCTTGGAGACCTGACAGTGGTAAAGTTGTTCGTATGTTCTGTGATGTATGTACAGCTGATGGAACACCTTTTGAATGCGATACAAGAGCTATATTGAAAAATGCGATAAATAAAGCTAAGAAGGCCGGTGTTCAGTTCCGTTTTGGTTCTGAGGCAGAATTCTATCTGTTTAAGAAGGACGAAGACGGTGGAGTTACCAGTACTCCTTATGATGAGGCAGGTTATATGGATATAGCTCCTAAAGACAGAGGAGAGAACATAAGACGAGAGATATGCCTTACAATTGAAAAAATGGGTCTTATTCCGGAAAGATCTCATCACGAGAGAGGACCTGGTCAGAATGAGATAGATTTCCATTTTGGTAAACCGCTAAAAGCCGCTGATCAGATGACAACATTCAAGATGGTTGTTAATACTGTGGCTGACAGAAATGGTCTCTATGCTGATTTTTCTCCGGTGCCATTGCCGTATAAACCGGGTAACGGTTATCATATAAATGTTTTTGCACAGACCTTAGATGGTGAAGATGTATGTAAGTACGCAGCTGCCGGCATTCTTAACAAGATATCGGATATGACTATCTTCCTCAATCCATCTGACGGATCGTATACAAGATTTGGTAATGCAACAGCTCCTGACAGAATCAACTGGTCAGGAATGGGTGAAGAGGGCTTGATATATATTTCGGAAATTAAAGATATGATAAGGACAGAACTTCGTTCACCTGATGCGCTTAGTAACCCGTATCTTGCATATGCGCTTCTTATTCACGCAGGTTTATATGGTATTGAGAATAAACTTGAATTGCCAAAGGAAATGGATCCTAACGGAATCTTTTTGCCCAAGACCAAAAAAGATGCATGTGAGATTGCAGTAGACAGTAGTTTTATCAAAGATATACTTCCAAAAGAGATTATTGATTGTTATATAGCATAACATGATATAAATATCGAAAGATTCTTTGGATACCAATTTTTTTAATGGACGGGTGAAGTGTATGGATAGAAAAACAGACAGACAATATTCTATTTTGATTGTATCTGCATCTGAGAAATTTAATACGTTGGTAAAGCGCTCCATCCCTATCAACAGCTTTAACGTTATAGAAGTAAGGAGTAGTATATCGCAGGCTTCACGCGAGCTTCTTTCAAGAAAGTATGATATTACAGTTATTAACGCTCCACTTCCGGATGACATAGGGATTAATTTTGCGATAGATGTCAGCAGTCGTTATGCTTCAGGAACAATGCTCGTGACACCGGGAGAGATATGTGATGAGGTCACAGATCATGTACTGGATTATGGAGTAATCGCCGTTCCCAAGCCAATTAACAAGAGTACGATTTCTAGCGTGATCAGACATTTGCTTGCTGATCAGGATAAAATTAAAAATCTTGAAAAGAAGCTGTCGCAGGCAGAGGATAAGCTTGATGAAATGAGAATTGTTAATAAGGCTAAATGGCTTCTTATTGCCAATGAAGATATGACAGAGGCTGAAGCACACAGATATATTGGTAAGACTGCAATGGATAAATGTGCATCTAAGCGTATAATAGCAGAAGAGATAATAGATAAGTGGGAAGATTAGAATATGTATCGAATAAAAAAGTACCTGATTACTTAAAGTAATCAGGTACTTTTTAAATCTTTCTTGTTCTGGTACATCATGGTATCTGCACGTTCAAATACATCGGATACCTTGGTATCATTTTCCGGATCATATACGGATAAACCGGTCGCAATTACCGGCTTGTTATCTGATTTCTTGTTTTCAAGCACGATTTCTCGAAGATTTTCAAAAAGTGAATCTCTGTCTCGATAATCCCTGTCTGTAAGAACTGCTGCAAATTCATCACCGCCGATACGAAATACAGGACTGTGTGAGAATATATCAAATATGATCTGACATGCAGTCCGAATATACTCATCACCGGCTTTGTGGCCTTTGGTATCATTGATCAGCTTGAGGTTGTTAAGATCACAAACAACAATTGCAAATTCTATACAATCCTTATCACGATCTATGTTAATCTGGATATTAGTTTCCAATTCCTGATATGCATTCTTATTCTTCGCTCCGGTAAGCTCATCTCGGCGAGCCATCTCATTGGCGGTGCGAAGTGCGCGAATATGTTCTTCTTCTTTGTTGATTTCCTCGGTTATATTCTCGATACCGAAGATGAAATGGGTATGATCACTTGAAAACATAACTGATAGACGAGTATATTGTATGTTTTCGTTCTTGATCAGTCGGTAGTCCATATTGAACTGCTTGGTATTGTCAAGAGAGGAGATAAGGTAGTCTTTGGTAAGACATGTAAGTACACGCTCCTTATCCTCGAAAAATACATTATTCTCTGCATCAATTAGTACGTATTTGAAGAATTCTTCTCCCTCGCCTCTTACTTCAAGATTACCAAAGGTTTTGTTGGTAGAAAAAGTAGAATAACTTTCGCCTTCTATATCAACGTAATGAATGATATCATAGTGTGATGCAAGAGTCTCGGCTATAGCATTGTATGTAATACTGTTTTTCTGACTCTGCATAAATACCTGCTCAGCAATAACCTCTGCATTGATATTCTCTATACATATAATTATGTGTTTTTTATCGCTTGCCCACATCTGAGTGTTACGACAATTAATTGTGTTGCCGTTAATAATAAGTCGATAGGTGCAGGTAAATGAATTGTTCTGTTTGAGATTATTGAGCATAACCTTCTTTTGGTGTAGCTCCACGACACGTTTGGAATCCTCGGGATGGACTGCAAGAGGAATATTCTTAGCCGATTCTTTGAAGAAATCTTTGCCTTCCTGAGGGATGTTAAGGTTCTTGTAAACATCTCTAGAGGAGAATTCAATGTAATGATTGGTCTCTGTATTGATATAGTAAAGAGTGTCATAATGCTCGGCAAGACTAGAGGCTATCTGATTGTATATATCACGCTCATGTTCAAGTATCTGAGCTTTGTTGCGTCGGCGAACTTCTTCGTCTACATTCAATACACCCAGTACAAAATAGTCGTTATCACCGGTGGCGGCTTTAATTAGACGCAATCTGTGCCATACAGGTTTGCCGTCAATAACGAGACGGTACTCTATGCTCTTCATGGCACCGTCTTTCATATCTTTGAGGAGTTTGTCTTTCTGTATATCAGTCTTGAAAATATGTTGATCGTCTTTATATACAACTCTCTCAGATTCCTTAGCCATGACAGTGAAGAAATCCTCGCCGTCCGGTTCAAGCTGTAAAGAATGAAATTCCGGATTGATAGAGAACCAGTGATATTCATTTGTTGTTGCGTTAACATAGTATACACTGGTGTAATCTATGAGTAACGCTTCAGCTATTTTTGTGAATATTGTATCATTACTATACATTCTCTCATCCTCTTAAACGTAAAAATGACTAAATTACATATACTATTATAATAAATTATGTACTTATGTGCAAGCACATTTGTAATGAATAGTAATTTGTTTGTAAATAATTGTTATAGTCAGCAAAAATAAAAAACAATAAAAATTAAAATTAGTACTTGATTTTTTTTAATCGATGGTTTATATTAACTTTTGTCAAAACAAATATTTATGTTTAAGAACAAGGGTGTTCTCGTCGGGAGAATACCCTTTCTTCATATGAATAGCGCTAAGAAGGGTATTGAAAAGATTCTACCGACAGGAATCCTTTGAAATGAGCGAGATATGCCGTTTGCAATATCGAAGAACGGTTTGACGCTTTATGAAAAATGTCGGGAAAGGAAGTACGAAGAATGAGCGAGAAAGTAAATGTTACTGAGATTTTTGGAGAAAACGTATTCAATGATGCTGCAATGAGAGAACGTCTTCCAAAGGCTATCTATAAAGAGCTTAAGAAGACTATCGAGCTTGGCAAGGAGTTAAATCCTGGTATAGCTGATACCGTTGCAAATGCTATGAGAGACTGGGCTATAGAAAAAGGAGCTACACATTATACACATTGGTTCCAGCCAATGACAGGAATTACTGCAGAGAAACATGATTCATTTATCAATCCTACTGATGACGGTAAGGTTATGATGGATTTCTCAGGCAAGGAGCTTATCAAGGGTGAGCCTGATGCTTCATCATTCCCTTCAGGTGGACTTCGTGCAACAAATGAGGCAAGAGGATATACAGCTTGGGATTGTACATCACCAGCATTTGTTAAGGAATCACCGGACGGAAGCACAATACTCTGCATTCCTACAGCATTTTCTTCATATACAGGTGAGGCACTTGATAAGAAGATACCTCTTCTTCGTTCAATGGAAGCTGTTAATACTCAGGCGCTTAGAATTCTTAAGCTTTTTGGTAATACAACATCAACTAAGGTTACTACATCAGTAGGACCTGAGCAGGAATATTTCTTGGTTGATAAGAAAGATTATGATAAGAGAAAAGACCTTATTTTGACAGGACGTACACTTTTCGGTGCTATGCCTCCTAAGGGTCAGGAGCTTGATGATCACTATTTCGGAACAGTTAGAGAGAGAGTTCTCTCATACATGAATGATCTTAACATTGAGCTTTGGAAACTCGGAATTTCCGCTAAGACTCAGCACAACGAGGTTGCTCCATGTCAGCATGAGTTGGCACCTATCTACGGAACAACCAATGTTGGAACAGATCATAACCAGCTTGTAATGGAGACAATGAAGAGAGTGGCAGAGCGTCATAATTTTGCATGTCTTCTTCATGAGAAACCATTTGCCGGAGTTAACGGTTCAGGTAAGCACAACAACTGGTCAATGGGAACAGATGATGGAATTAACCTCTTAGATCCTGGTAAAACACCTCATGAGAATATCCAGTTCTTACTCATACTTACAGCTATACTTAAAGCGGTTGATGAGCATGCAGATCTTCTTCGTCTTTCAGCTTCATCACCTGGAAATGATCACAGATTGGGAGCTAACGAGGCACCTCCGGCTATCATTTCAGTATTCTTAGGTGAGCAGCTTGACGATGTACTTAAACAGTTAGATACAACAGGTGAGGCTACAAGCTCTATTCAGGGTAAGACATATGAGTCAGGTGTTTCTACATTGCCATCATTTAGACAGGATGCTACAGATAGAAACCGTACATCACCATTCGCATTTACAGGTAATAAATTTGAGTTCCGTATGGTTGGTTCTACACAGTCAATCGCAACTCCTAATATTATCCTTAACACAATCGTTGCAGACTCACTTTGCCAGATTGCTGATGAGCTTGAAAAAGCTGATGATTTCGATATGGCTGTACATGATAAGATCAAAGAGCTCATCGCTAAGCATAAGAGAATCATCTTCAATGGTGACGGATACTCAGATGAGTGGGTTGAGGAAGCAGAGAGACGCGGACTTCCAAACATCAAATGTATGGTTGATGCAGTTGCTGCATATAAGAAGGAAGAGAACATTGCATTGTTCGAGAAGTTCAATGTATTAAGTCGTGCAGAGCTTGAGTCTCGTGCAGAGATATATTATGAGAACTATGCTAAGCAGATTAACATTGAAGCTAAGACTATGCTTGATATGAGCAAGAAGCAGATTATTCCTGCAGTTATGAAATATTCAGCTGATACAGCAGCAGGTGTAAATGAGCTTAAGGCTGTAGGTATTGACACTTCTGTACAGGAGGATATTCTTAAAGAAATCGCCAAGGAGCTTAAGAATCTTACTGTTGCTACAGAGAAGCTTGCAAAACTTGATGATAAGGCATTAGATTTAGAGGATGATATGGATAAGGCTGCTCATTGCTTTAGAGAGGAAGTATTCCCTGCAATGACAGATGTAAGAACTCCTGCTGATAAACTTGAAGGTCTTGTTGGTAAAGAGTATTGGCCATTCCCTCAGTATGAGGATATTCTGTTCTATGTTTAATCAGACATATTGAATGTAATTATACCTGGTAAGTAATATTTATATACAAAATCCCCTTTCAAATATATTTTGAAAGGGGATTCTTACATTAAACTATATTTTCGGTCACGATTATGTTATAATTTTATATATTTATTTAATCCCAATGTTATTTAGTTTTTAACTGAAGGAGAATAATGTTATGTCAGTATTTGCAAGTTATGATAAAGAAGTTAATGATATAAATGAGATAAATAAAAAGAGAAATTATAACCTCACTCTCACCATAGCAGTTTCGGTTGTTTTATGGCTGCTGGTGACGATTGTTTTCTTTACATATAACGATATTGATGAGATTAATTTTCAACCTGTCTCTGATTATATTACCAGTGATGTTTATTATTTAAATGGCGATACCGTGCATTTTGATAATGATGTCTTTGGCAATATTAAAAAGGGTGACAGAGTACGGCTCAATATCAATATTCCCGAAGACAAGAAGATGGAGGATTGTGAATTATATGCACTTCTCTATAATTGCGTCGTGGATGTATATATTGATGGTGAAAAAGTGTATCAGGATGAGTGTGATCCTGACAATATTGCTTCCCATTATGGAGGAAGAATATACGAAATCACATTGCCGGATGATTATACTTCGAAAACCATAACTCTTGATATGACAGCGGTTGTAAGGTTGTCAAGCTCAGAGATAGCCAAGATGGGAATAGTCAGGAGTAATCAGGCCTGGAAGAAGATAATAGCCGGACATGGATTCGTTTTTTGTATTTCACTTACTATTGTTATCATGTCTATAATCTGTATAATATATTTTCTGGTTAAATGGATTGCTCGTAAAGAGGTTCAGATTGGTCTTCCTGTGGCAATTTTCGAATTGCTTATTAATTCATGGTTTTTTGGCAGTCAGGGAATGTTTCATCTTATTTTGGGTAATATGGATTTGTGTGCTAAGATAGAGTATTACTGTTTGTATATGGCACCCGTTCCGTTGACGATATTCATTTATCTGGTATTAGATAAGTCGGTTTTTAAATCAATAATAAAAGTTATAAGTATAATGTACAGTCTGTTTTATATTGTGGTCACAGCCGTTGAACTGTCACCGATACAGTTAAATTATTCCGATATGCTTTCAAGTGTACATATTTTTGGTGGAGCAACAATATTAATGTTGGTTATTGTTATTTTTTTGGGAACAAAGAAGGATAGCAATTCGTATATAGTTATTTTGCGTTATGGAGTGCTTTTTTCCATGGTGTGTGGAATTATTGAGATATTAAGATTTAATATAATCAAATATGTTATTCACAAAACCTGGTTTTCCAATAAGGGAGTAAGTTATCTTGCAATTATCGTTATAGCTGTTTCATTAATAGTATATCTTATCTTAACATCGGCGGAAGAGTACACTTTAAGGGTTGAAAGACAACAATTGGTTGTGCTGGCTTATAAGGATGCTTTGACGAATATGCCAAATCGTGCAGATTGCTATCGCAAGATAGAGGAAATGGAAGCTAACGACATCAAGGATTATACGATGATATTTATAGATCTTAATAACCTAAAAACAGCTAATGATGTATATGGACACGAGATGGGTGACAGGTTACTTAAGGTTACGGCTACCAATATTAAGAAGATATTCTCGGATAACGGGTTTTGCTCGAGATGGGGCGGTGATGAATTTGTTGCATGTTTGTTTGGCGGCGAAGATATGGCACTTGATAGGATTGAGCAATTTAAGAAGCTCATGAAGGCAGAAGATGAGTCGGGCTCGTTTCCGTTTGAAGTGTCTGCTGCATGCGGATATAAATGTTGTAGTCGTGATGAGTATATTGCGCCGATGGAAGCAATAAGGCTTGCGGATGTAATGATGTATGAGACCAAGAAGGTTATGAAGGCAAAACGGTAATGTTATATATATGCTTCTGATATGTTATATTAGATTATTGTGAAACCAAAATTTTTGTTTTTTGCGTAGTGTATGTTATACAGTTCCAAAGCAGGCACGCTCTCGCTGCTCGTCGCATGCAGCGGTACTAAGTTCGTACTTTGTACTCACTAAGTACCGGCGGCTCCAAAGCACCGTGCTTATGGAATCTGTATAACATACACTACGCAATATACATTTTTCTTGGTTTTGCAATTATATAGATAACATATCCGAAGCTTTTGATTTATTATAAATAATTATAATTTTTTCCGTTTTGTCTTGTTAGAGGTAGGAAAATGTTAAGATAAATATAATTACAATTAGGTGTTTATTATATATTAGAAGGATGATGTTTAGATGTTAAAAAATACTGATTTGTATATAGAAGGGAATAGAAAGATATGAATAAGAGTGATTTACAGGAAATGCTAAGGAGGATAGATCATAGGGGATATCCTGCCTATAAAGAGACAAGAGGAAAGTATGATTTTGGAGATTTTGTTCTTTCGATAGATCATGTACAGGGGGATCCATTTGCTTCTCCGTCAAAGCTATCTGTTTGGGTCGATGGTAGTAAGGCGGGATTTGATAAAAGTCTATATGATACAAAGGATAAGAAGGTTGCTTTAGAGGATCATTTACTACGCAATATGGCAAGACAGGTGAAAGACTATTCTTTCAAGGCTAAGGGGTCGGGAAAGAGCGGTCTTATCAGTGTAACTAATCCGGGACAGGAGATATTAGAGCGTTCGGCATGTCAGATAAATGCTGACAATGGTAATGTTGTGGTTAGATTAGAGGTTGGTTTTCCTGCTAACGGAAGAACCATTAACTCAAGAGAGTTAGAAAAGATTCTTTTTGATTTTCTTCCCACCTGTGTAAAAAAGACTTTATATTCTGTATCATATAAACAGGAGAACTTACATAAGGTGGCTGATCTTGCCATTGATCAACGTTTTATAAGAGAAAAGTTAAGCGAGATGGGGCTTGTGGCATTTGTTGCAAATGGTTCGATTCTTCCAAGACGTTCAGGGATATCGCAGGTTGCCATGAAAGATGCGGTGGCATTTACTTCACCCGAAAGTCTTGAAGTGACATTGAAGCTTCCGGGTGCAGGAGATGTTAAGGGTATGGGAATACCAAAGGGTATAACCCTTATTGTCGGCGGTGGATATCACGGAAAATCAACGCTTCTTAAGGCGTTAGAACTTGGCGTGTATAATCATGTAGCAGGCGATGGAAGAGAATACGTGATTACTGATGATTCAGCTGTGAAACTTCGCGCTGAAGATGGAAGAAGTATACAGAATACCGATATCTCTATGTTTATCAGAAATCTTCCGAACAAAAAGGATACTAAGAGTTTTTATACAGAGGATGCAAGTGGCAGTACCTCGCAGGCAGCGAATACCATTGAAGCGATAGAGACCGGTTCAAAAGTATTTCTAATGGATGAGGATACTTCGGCTACTAATTTCATGATAAGGGATGAACTCATGCAGAAGGTGGTTACCAGAGATATGGAGCCTATCATACCATTTATCGACAGGGTGGAAGAGCTTTTTGACAGTTATGGGATATCAACGGTCTTAGTTGCAGGAAGTTCGGGATCATACTTTTACAAGGCTGACCACATAATTCAGATGAAGGAATATGAACCGTTTGAGATTACTGAAATGGCGAAGAGAGAGGCTGAGAGTTTCAGGGATAAAAATAATGAAAGCAAAACTGATATAAGTGATAGACCTTCTTTTGAAAGAGTGGTACGATACGATGCCGCCTTTGCAAAGAATGACAGAATCAAGATTAAAACAATGGGCCTGGATGGTATATCGATCAACAAAGAAACGGTGGATTTAAGATATATGGAACAGTTTGTTGACTCGGAGCAGTTAAATGCAGTTGCGCAGATGATTAAGTTTCTTAAGATTAGCGCCTGGAATGGAAAAGTTACTGTAAATGATGCAGTTGATAAGCTCTATAATCGTGTAGAAAAACAAGGCTTTGATGCATTTATCAAGGGTGACATTCCCGGTAATCTGGCATATGTAAGAAAGCAAGAGCTTTACGGTGCTATCAATCGGTGCAGAGAACTTGTAAAGATTGAAAAGAAATAGGGAGAATTTGAGATTTCATTTGTGATACAATGACAATAATTGTAGAAGATAGTTAGGAATTCATTTATCCGGGAGAAAGAAATAACATGAAAGCAGAATATAAAACAAAGCCGAGAAATGCTATAATCGAATATTTGAAAGAGCATGCAGATACCAGATTTACTGCTCGTGATATATTAAATGCGATTAATTCGGGTGGAGAGGAGTTGGACAGATCCACCATATATCGTAATCTGGAACGTTTGTGCAAAGAGGGAGAGTTGGTAAAATACAAAGAAAGAGATATAAATGCGGCATGTTATCAGTATTCTGAAAATCATGGTTCGTGTCATAAACACATGCATGCAAGATGTATGCAGTGTGGTAAGGTGATTCATCTTGAGAATGAAATTTTGAGGGAGGCGTCGCAGAAAATCCAATCTGAGTATGGATTTGACATTGACTATGGCAAGACAGTAATTGTGGGCACGTGTAATAAATGCAGGGAAAAATGAAAAAGTATATGTCTGACAGCATCCGAAAGGGTGCTGTTTTGTTTTAAAAATACAAAATGCAACAAAGTTGCAAAATATGTTGACATACAGTTCTTTGTAGTATAAAATGACAAAATGCAAATGTGTTGCAAATACACTGCGGGAACGGAGGATAAGATATGTCAAAGAAAGAAGTGCCTATTGTAATAATTACAGGATATTTGGGTTCTGGAAAAACAACGCTTATGCAGAATATTTTAAGGCAGGAGAAGCGTAAAATAGCATTAATTGTCAATGATATGGGGAGTATTAATATAGATGCATCGATTCTTAACAAAACAGGAAATCAGGTAACTCAGGTTGAAATGGTTGAGATGCAGAATGGCTGTATTTGCTGTACGCTTCGTGACGAGTTTATGACAGAAATAGAGAGATTGTCTGCGGATAAAACAATAGAAGCCATATTCGTAGAGGCGTCGGGCATAAGTGAACCCTCATCAATTGCTGGTGCATTTATCAACTATGAGGAGATGACAGAAGATACCAGAGTATATCTGAAATCAGTTGTTTCGGTAGTTGACGTGGACAGAATTTATCGTGAGTTTTTGCATGACATCATGACGGAAGACGAGGTTGAAGATGGAGACATAATCAATCTTATTATGGATCAGATTGAGTTCTGCAATCTTATGATTTTGAATAAAACAGATCTTTTGACAACAGAACAGCTTGAGGAAGTTAAGGAAGGGCTTAGAAATATTCAACAGGAGGCGGAAATGATTCCCTGCGTAAACGGAGATGTTGAATTAGATGTTCTTTTGGATAGGGAAGATTTTGATTTTGAAGAGGTTGAAGCATACAGTGCCGTACAGAAAGCATTGAATAGATGTGAACATGATGACGAAATGGCATGTGTTGATGAGTACGGTATTTCGTCATTTGTTTTTGAGGAAAGAAAACCGTTTAACAGAGATGCATTTAATAAACTGGTGGAGAATTATCCGGAAGTACTTGTTCGCTCTAAGGGATATATATGGTTTTCCGATGACTGGAAGCATGTTCAATTATTTGAACAGGCGGGTAGAAATGCATCAATAACCGAACTTTCCGAATGGGTGTCGGCATGGCCAGAAGAAGAGCTTAAGCCGATGATAAATGATTTTCCTGATCTTACGGATGATTGGGATGAACTGTATGGTGACAGGTGTAATCAGGTTGTTTTTATTGGCAAAGGATATGAGAAGTCGGAAATTGTCAAGTTATTATATGATTGTATAGAGTAGTTTTAAGCGATGAGGTATAAATGGGAACGGTATATTTTGTAAATGGATTTATTGAAGCGGGAAAAACGACTTTTATTAAAGAGTTGATCAGCAGAGAGTCTTTCCGGATAGAAGGAAAGACTCTGCTTATTATGTGCGAAGAAGGCGAACTGGAATATGATGAAAGAAAACTGGAAAAAACAAATACTGTTTTAGAAATTATTGAAGATGAAGAGGATTTTAATGAGGACACATTGACTTTGCTGGAAAAGAAACACAGACCGGTGAGGGTTATAGTTGAATTTAATGGAATGTGGGATAGAAAGAATCTTAGTTTTCCGTGGTACTGGGAAGATATAATGGAAGTCGCTGTTTTTGATGCAACAACATTTAAACTTTATGCTGATAACATGCGTTCATTGCTTGCCGAACAGGTAAGAAAAGCAGAGCTTGTTATTTTTAACAGGGCAGATAAAGTTAGAGATAAACTTGCATTATATGCAAGAAATATCAAGGCGATTAACATAAGTGCAGGTTTTGCATTTACCGGAAAAGATGGTGATATCATATTAGACCCTGATGAGAATTTGCCGTATGATATCAGTGATGATGAACTTTTTTTGGATGATATTGGATTTGCGGTTATGTCAATGGATGCCCATGAAAGAATTGAAAAATATGAAGGAAAAACAGTTCATTTCACAGCAGGTGTATTTAAAACGAAAGAAGATGATGACATACAGTTTGTTGCAGGCAGACATATTCTTACTTGTTGTGATTTGGATATGTCATTTGCCGGTTTTTTGTGCGCATATCATAAGGCTTATGAGCTGAAAAAAGATGAGTGGGTAAATGTAACCGGAATAATGAAGGTTATCTATGATGATAATCTGGAAAGGGAAATCCCAATATGCAGGGTGATTGATATAGAAAAAATAGCAACTCCAAACAATCAGGTAATAAAACTGATTTAAAGCTGTAAAACAGAATGCCGGTATCAGACTTTTGTCAGATATCGGTGTTTTGTTTTATAATTATATATCTAATAAGATGTTAGTAATCTCCGGTATATAATAAAGGTACCGGGGTTTTTCATGTGTAAATATATTTTTTTTATACAGTCACTTTAAAGTCATTTTGATATGTTAGTATCATAGTTGTGATGGAACTTGATAGTTTGATAAATCTTATATAAGAGTTAAAATTAAATACAGTTAAAATGTAGATATCAATTAAAATGGAGGACAAAAAAGTGGAAATAGTTAAGGTAGAACATCTTGTTAAAACATATGGTGAAGGTGATACACAGGTAAGAGCCGTTGATGATGTATCATTTAGCGTAGAAAAGGGAGAGTTTCTCTGTATTATAGGAGCAAGCGGAAGCGGTAAATCGACACTCATGCATTTGATGGGTGGTGTTGACAGGCCGACATCGGGAAGTGTGTATATTGATGGTGAGGATATATTCAAGTTAAATGATGATACACTCGCAGTCTTTAGAAGAAGACAGGTTGGAATCATTTATCAGTTCTACAATCTGCTTCCGGTACTTACAGCATATGAGAATATAACACTGCCGATGGATCTTGACGGACAGAAAATATCTAAGGACCGCGTCAGAGAAGTTATTGAACAGTTAGGGCTTTCCGGCAGAGAGAATCATTTACCTAATCAGTTATCCGGAGGTCAGCAGCAGAGAGTGGCAATTGGTAGAGCGATAATCAATAATCCGGCAGTAATTCTTGCGGATGAGCTTACCGGAAACTTAGATAAGAAGGCAAGTGATGAGATAATCGGTCTTCTTAAAGAAACTAACAAGAAGCATGGACAGACGATAATAATAATAACTCATGATCTTGAGATTGCAAAGCAGGCAGACAGAGTGCTTACAATGCGTGACGGACGATTAATATAATTTGTGTGAGTATGGATATAATGTTTTTTTGAGAAGTTTTGAAATTGGATATCAACAAAGAAAATGTAAGTGAGGATATATTATGGATGCTATAAAAAATTTTACGAAAAGGAGCATGGGACGTAATAAGAAGCGTACCATTGTAACAATAATCGGTGTCATGCTATCGGCTGCGCTTATATGTGCAGTTGCCGGAATGGCTGCAACTTTTCGTGACGGAATGATTAATTTCTATGAGACTAAGTTTGGTTCATTTTATGGAAGAATGGAAAATGTACCGGTTGAAAATATTTCTTTAGTGACCGACAATGCTCATGTTGTAAGTGCCGGAGTAGCGATGCCGGTAGGTACTGCATCAATAGAGGAGGCAGGAGTGCGTGAGGGAAAATACAATGACAATCCCTACATCGCGCTGATGGCTTTTGATGATGTGGCTTTTGAGAATGTTGCGTTAAATGTCGTTTCGGGAAGACTGCCTGAAAATGATACCGAAATATTGATGAATGAATATATTATGCCCGATGATTGGAAGGTCGGTGACAAGATTACGTTAAATCTTGGACACAGAGTTTTATTTGGTGAGGATGTGGCTTGCGACGGCACTTACTATGACTCATATAATATAAATGATACACTTGGAATTTCGGAAGATGAAGAAACAATATATGAACGCATAGAAGACAAAACTGCTCGTGAATATACTATAGTCGGTATTATGGAAGAGCCGAATACCATGGTACAAAGATACGGTAGTGGAAGTACTATATGTATTACAAGAATGAAGGATGTTAATACTTTTTCGGCTTACAGAGATACAAAGGCATTTACTGCAAATGTATATTTTACTTATGACAGTGCAAGAAAATACGGTGATTATACTGAAGAAATAACTAGAACTGTTTCGAATGCCGATATTAATTCAAAAGAAAATGATAGCATAGAAAAGGCTAAGGATGCAGATTACACAGAAGATATGGCAAAATTTGCGGCAGATAATTTAATTGACTTACGTCCTGATGTTTATGTAAGTAAAAATGATTTAGTCAAGTTCTACGGTGGTCTTGGAGATGAGGCGGCAAAAGCGGTTGGAGTACTTGCAGCTATCATAATAATGATAATTGTTGTAACCAGTGTGTTTGTTATCAGCAATAGTTTCCGTATATCGGTTTCTGAGAAAAAGATTCAGCTTGGAATGCTTTCAAGTATTGGTGCGACCAAAAGACAGATTAAGAAAATTGTGCTCAGAGAAGGTTTATATATATGGGCAGCGGGAACGACTTTGGGAATACTTTTGGGCGTTATGGTTGTTGGTATTTTAACGTTTGTTGTTCAGAGACTTGTAGGAGAGACATTAAATATGAATTTCCGTTTTGTATTTCCATGGTGGGTAACCGTATTAGTAATTATGATGTCAGCTATTACCATTTATTTTGCATGTATCATACCTGCACGTGCTGCTTCAAAGATTTCACCTATTGAAGCGATAAGAGGCAATCAGGAGATTAAGATAAAAGGAAAGAAACTAAAGACATTAAAGATTACAAAGAAATTGTTTGGTGTTGGTGGAGAGATTGCTGCTAAGAACTTAAAGAGAAGCAGGAGAAGTTATCGTACAACGGTTGTCTCTCTTGTTATCGGAGTGGCAACATTTATTGCAATAAATTCATTTATTGATTATGCAAAAGCAATTACCGGCCTTATGTACAATGAATTGGATTATGATATTCGCGTTGTGGATTACGGTAATGATATTAATAAAAAATATGATGAACTTAAGAAAATAAAACATTTAGAAGGTGTTGGTGATATTGCGGCTGTTAAGATGATTTTTGCCAATTTGTCTAAGGAGTGCGTTAATGAGAGTCTGGCGTCTGATTATGGACAGGATGACTATAGTATTAACTTGATGATTTATGACCGTGATTATTTTGCCAAATTAATTGATGAAATAGGTATCAAGACAGATGATCCGTCAAAGGTTGCAATTTTGGAAGATGATTTCGTCTCCAGGGGTGAGGATAACGGTTATGAGAAACAACATTATATCAGGGATAAGAAGATTGATTCTATTCCGGTAAAAATATATGGTGTCGGAGATGACACGTCTAATACTTCTCCTTTAATTGAAGAGGATATAAAGATAACGACAAGAAGTGAGATAAGACCGATGGGACAGGAAGGTCAGAATATAGGTGCAACTGCTTATATAATTATAAGTGAAGATTATTTTGGAGATAAAATAGAAGAGGCTGTGTCAGGCTTTGGAATGTTTATCGACACTGATAAACCTGATGAGTTATACAATGATATAAATGATATGTTAGCAAATGATTCGATGAAGGATATGTGTTACATTGAGAATGTTGCAGAAAGCAGGAAGGAAAAGAGCAGACTTGTTCTTATGGTTTCCATTTTCTTATATGGATTTATTATTGTAACAACGCTAATAGGGGTAACTAATATTTTCAATACAATTCATACCAATATGAATCTGCGTGCAAAAGAATTTGCAATGCTTAAGTCTGTTGGAATGACCGGACGTGAGTTTAATCGTATGATACGTCTTGAAAGTATAATGTATGGTATGAAATCACTGTTAATCGGTCTTCCGCTTGGTGTGATTTTATCATATGCTATATATCATGCACTCTCAATAGAAATCAGTCTCGGATATTCTATTCCGGTTTTACCTATAATAATTGCTGTATTATTTGTTATAATAATTATTTGGATGACGATGCATTTGTCATTTTCTAAGATTAAGAAGCAAAATATAATCGAGACAATAAGAAAGCAGACATATTAAGAAGTTAATGATATAATTAAATTTGGGTTTATCGAGCTGTTTGTATGACGGACGCACAATTATTATTGATTGCAAGTTGTGATCGAAACTTATTATACGTATTGATGTTGCTCATTGTAACAGTACTAAACTCACGAATACAAGCATCCGTTCGTTAAGTACTGACAATTCGCAAAGCCCTCCGCAATCTATGAACTGTCAACTGCTCGCCGTTTCACAATACTCAAAGTTATTGAAAGTTTCGGCTTCAGTTTATATAAAATATTCAATTAATAATTGTGCTGTTTATCCAAAATACGTTTTACAAAACAGCTCTAGCCGTAGGGCATGTGCGACTGTCAGAAGAGTAAGCAGAAGTTACATAACGTATCAATCAACATATCTTTATGACAACCGATCTGTCCAAGTAAGGACTAGCGAAACTCTCGAAAACGTAGATTTCGCATAGTCAGTTTGTCTGATTCAATTTGATAAATATGCGTAGCGAATGGTAAAAAGTTTTTTTATATGACATTTGGGAGAAAAAATAGTGTTTCTTAGTATCCTGATGATAAACAGCGATGTGAGGCAAGGATGCCGAA
>CADBCZ010000061.1 GCA_902793335.1 uncultured Lachnospiraceae bacterium | reverse complement strand
GAAACTCTTTTTTCGGACAAACAGTCATAGAAACAAAACTTTTTATCCAAGCGCACGCATTTATAAAAACTAAATCAGACAAACTGCTATGCGTACAAACCCCAATTTCTATATTTTAAATCCCATTTCCGTAAGCATCTTTATATCCTGCGATGTATTGTTGCCGACTGTTGTCAACATATCTCCGGTTATTGTAGCATTAACACCTGATCTAAAAAGTCTCTTCCCGCCGTCTTTAAAATAGTTTCTTCCCGCTGCCATTCTTATGTAGGCAGTAGGATTAATATACCGAAACATAGCTACAGTACGAATAATATCATCCTCGGTAAGTGCCGGAAGATTCTCAAACGGCGTACCTGCCACAGGTATAAGCGCATTTATCGGAATCGAATCGATTCGCAATTCAGACAACGAAACAGCCATATCAACGCGGTCTTCAAAACTCTCTCCCATTCCGATTATCCCTCCGGAACACACTCGCATTCCGGCTTCTTTAGCAATTCTTATCTCATTTATCTTGTCTTCGTAAGTATGGGTTGTACATATATTGGGAAAATTTCTTTTAGAAGTTTCTATATTGGCATGATACATTGTAACACCTGCCTCACGCAACCTCTGCATCGCCTCGGGGCTTATCAAACCATGCGACGCACACAATCTTATATTGCATTTATCCTGCAGTAAATGATAGGTCTCAACTAAGGTATCAAGATCATGACCTTCTACTGTTCTTCCTGCCGTCACTATAGAATATGCATGGACTCCTGCCGCCTCTCTTTTCTTACAGTCTTCAAGAACCTCTTTAGAATCAACAATACCATGTTTGTCACAATCCGTCCGACTATGTGCGGACTGTGCACAGAACTTACAGTTCTCGCTACATCCTCCTGCACGTCCGTTAATTATCGTGCACAGATCAACTTTATTTCCACACAATGTTTTTCTTATGTTATCAGCACCTTTTGATAGTTCATCAATCCCGGCTTCCTCAAAAAAAGAAAGATCGTCATTTCGTCTAAGACGCTTACCTTCAATTATTTCTTCTGCAAGCTTTATTACATCCATTATATTCTCCTGCTAATATATTTTGTGTTGAATTATTATGAAACTTATAGAAGTATAAAATATAAAAAACGAAATGTCAACTCCCTTCTTTTGCACAGGGTTAACATTTCATTTTCACATTACTTACTACTTTATATTTTTTCGAAAATGTTGTTTTGAGCATCTATGCTCATTTATTCTTGTCGGTTAATAACACTCCATGCTTCTATCAAGCGTTCAAGACTCCAAGCTGCATTTGCCGGACTAGTCGATGGAAGACATATACATTTTCGTCCTGTTATAGGCTCGGTATATTTCTTATACATCTTTTCTGCCGTCTTCCCATTAACATATATCTTACGTATATCCGCCACCTCCAAAATCTGCGACAGATCATTAGCGGTAACATTTTTTATCGATGAATCGGATGATCCTACGATATCGCATGATGCTATAACATCCCATGCAGCTATATGATTCCGCAGAAGAAATGCTTTTCTCTCCGGTATAGTTTTCGGTACTTCCTCACCAAATACTGCTGATAGCACCTTCCAGTACCTATTCTGCGGATGTCCATAAAAGAACATTGCCTCCCTTGATTTTACCGAAGGGAAACTGCCTAATATAAGAATTGTTGAATCACTGTCATATACAGGTGATATCGGATGAGTTATCATTTCATTCTCCTAAAATCATATAACGTATAATAATATGTCGAATATCAGAAAAACATGCGACATTTTTCAACTCTATTTTACCACAATATATGGTATTATTCTTTTATCGACATACAAGAAAATCATAATACATCAAAAAGAACTAAACGAAAAAACAGTAGCAGACATTTTATATATGCCTGTAATATCACAAACTCTAAGGAGGAAGCATCCATGGAAAAGCGCGAAGAAATCTTACTTCAACTATTAGAAAACGAGGGAAAAGAAATTGCCCGCCACAGAAAAGAATTGTTGAAAATAATCAACTCCGGCAAAAGAATCAACTGTTCAAAAATCCTCAAAATATGCAGACGTATCAATGCACATATTGATCTGTTCGACCAGTTAGACCGGGAGCTTTCTGACTCCGAAAATCTGATAAGCAGTCCAAACCTGCCTGCCCTTAACGCATCCGGTCTGTAAATCCCATTATTTAGAGACAGGTGAAATACCAATTTCTTCGCTGTCAAGAACAATGGTAAACGGGCCGTCATTAGTGAGTGAAACCTTCATGTCGGCTCCAAATTCACCTGTCTTTACAATTTCAACATTCTCCCTACATCTGCATACTATGTACTCATACATCTCACACGCAAAATCCGGTTTTCCCGCCTTGATAAATGATGGTCTGTTACCTTTTTTACAATCGGCATAAAGTGTAAACTGTGACACTAACAACAGCTGTCCTGAAACATCAGAAAGCGCAAGATTTGTCTTTCCCTGCTCATCTTCAAATATTCTCATGCCAATCAGTTTGCGTATCATCTTATCGGCAACTTCTTTCGTATCACTGTCTGTAATTCCGATAAGTACCAGAAATCCTTTTCCGATCTCCGCCTTCATTTCGCCATCTATTGTAACTGACGCTTCCCTTACTCTCTGTATTACAAATCTCATTTCCTTACCTCTTTCTTATCGTTTAATATTTTCTCTTACAATAAACCATGGCGTCACACAACTTGCAAGCGGTATCACCAAAAGGCATCCCATCACAGCGACAAACAATGCCGATATCTCCTGAAAAAGTGCTTTAGAGTTGATTATCTCATAAAATGTATTCTCATTTTTCAAGAACAGATTTGCAAGCATGATACTTTCTCCAAAACCCGCAAACAGCAGCGTGTTTACCGTTGTTCCCAGTATGTCTTTTCCGACCGTCATTCCGGATTTGACAAGACTTTTTCTGTCAATTTCAGAATTGTTCACAAAAACCTCATTTACCGCCGTTGAGACCGCAACAGCCGTATCCATCACCGCACCCAAAACGCCAAGAACCGTGGCCGAAACTGCAACTGCAGGCATAGATATTGAAACATTTGCCGACAGATACATGCTAATCTCTTCATACTGTTCTATCTCATTATAACCGCTTATTCCCGCAACATGCAATACAGGTCCTATCGTAACCATTATTATAACAACTATCGACGCAGCTGAAAATGCCGCTCCATGCATTTTGGAATTCCATCCGTTCTGACCATATATAACGCCGGCAATTAAAAAAGCACTAACAACCAAAGTAACCAAAACCGCCGGAAGTCCCCAGGCTATCAGATATACATTTACAATAAATGCTATAACTGTTCTAACCAACGTAAAAAATGATGTCAGCCCTCTGTCTCCTCCAACAAAAAGCATCAGGAAGAACAGTATGATTATCAGTTTTAATATCATTTATCTTCCTCCCCGCCTTCCTTTTCTAGAATTATTTTCTTGTACCGTCTTCTCACATCTCCCAAAAACATAAATGTAAAAAACCCGGAAACCGGTATAGCCAAAACTATACCGATAGCTCCAATCAAAAAGCAAATGGTCTCAAACACCAGCTGAAATCTCACAAGATGATAAAGTGTATAGCCGTTCTTAATCTTTAACACAAGAATCGGGATGGTTCCACTAAGATATGTAAAAAAGAGAACATTTATCATCGTACCCATTATATCATAGCCCATTTCCCTTATAGAAGATACCAGTGCCCTGACAGTAATCCCCTCCGTCTTTGACACCACCTCTGAAACTCCGGCAGCAATGCTTATCGAAACATCCATAACCGCACCCAGGCTTCCCATGAGTGTTCCTGCCAGAAACAGATCCGCCAGATCCTTGGAATTAACCACATAATCCATCATTTCATAAGGTATTCTCTCAGAGGTCTTCATTGTCAGCATATAAATGCCAGAACACATAAGTACTGTCAACAACGTAGACAATATGGCAGCAAACGTTTTCTTATGAAGACCGCCTGCAAACAGAAGTGTCAGAACAGAAAATAAAAGCATGACCACCATTGTCACCTTAAGCAGATTGCCGTAACTATCATATATCTTCAATGAAAACACAAGAAGAATCAGATTAATAATAAATGAAACCGTTACAACAGCTCCGTGCTTTCCACTCACAAGAACCAGCAAAATAATAAATGCCACAAAAAACATCACTACATAGACATCCCTTTTTTTCTCCAGAATGCTTCCGCCGTCACCTGAAGAATTAAGCGCTATAAGCAGCTGCGTACCCTTACGGTAACGCTCATCATTTACACCTGAAGAAGTATAGGTATTACTGATATCTATTGTATTGCCCTTATATTTGCCATTTAATATCAGGACTCCTAAAGCCTGATCATAATAGCGTTCCACCTCACCATTTAAACCCTCTTCCTCATGAGATAGTTTATTCTCTACACTGATGACCCTACCAATTGTAGTATCATACAAAAAAGCGTCATTATATACAAAGCAGGCAACAATTGTTCCGACCAATAATATAATTATCAAAGCAATCTTTCTCTTTACCGGTTTCATATCCCCAAGTCCTTCTCACTCCTGTTTTCAAAAATACCCAAAACTGATTATTCCCAATTATTAATTCCTTATCAACTTTAATATCTTACCACATCTATTATAAAACAGAAAGCCCTGCAATATACGCAAGGCTTCCCAAAATCATGTTATTAATTTAATGATGAATACGATTATGCAACCACACCGTTAGCCTGCTCTTTTGACTTGTAGTACTCCTCAAAGAGCTTGTTAGTGGCAGATAATGTGTCACTAGAGATACTTGGAAGATCCTTACCCCAAGCCTTGGTTGCCTGCTTATAGCCTTTCTCAACGGCAGCCTGCATCTCTTTCATCTTATCTACATCATCTCCTGCAAGCGCACTTGCAAAATCAAATATTCTCTGTGATGTCTGCTTAACGCCCCAGTATCCATCCTCAGAAATATCCTCCTGCGCCTGTTTTCTGGTGGCCTCATCAACCTTGAACTCACCATTTGCAAACTTCTTCCAAATGCTGTCATCATCACCTGTAAGACTTGCTATAGTAAACTTCTCAGCCTGTTGACCCAACGTCTTGTTGACAATATCAAGAAGACTCTGCTGGCGGTTAGCCTGATCAGTTTTCAACTGTCTGACAAGAGTGGCTCTGTCTTCCTTACTCATCTGATTGATAGAGTAAGTTGCTTTCTTTTCAGAAACTGCTGCTTTTTCATAGGAAACTGCCTCTTGTACAGACGATGCAGTATTCTCAGTATCCTTTGCAGATGTTGCTACTGCGTTGGTATTATTTGCAGCTGCAGATGTATATGCACTGCTACTTGCGCTTTCAATTCCCAAACCCATAATAAACCTCCTTGTCTATCATCGTGATCAACCTCGAGTTAAACAGTTATACGTTGGTATCAAATGTACTGGCGATAAGCTCTGACATTGACGGAGATGCTACTGCATTATTATTATATATTGCCTTGGCACTATCTGTTTCAGCCAAAGCTGCTGTTACATCAGCGGTAGTCGATCCTATATCAGCCTCCGCTATATCCTTAACACTTAATGCCTTAACATTGTCTCCTTCTGCCGCCTGCTTATTAATTCTTGCCTCACGAGCCGCACGTCTGGCTGCCGCACCGTTAATCTTACTGGTATCTGTAGTAGCCTCTGTGTTGGCTGATGTTGCAGCTTTTTCCCTTGCTGCACGTCTCTCCTCAGCTGTCTTGATAGTAGGCTTAGCTGTAGTATCTGCAACAGAAGATGTTGAATTAGCCTTCGCATAACTTGAACGTACCAGCTTTCCATAGCTTCCGTTCTTAATTGACGCATAATCTGCAAGTCCCGATAAATCCCATCCATTATCAGCAGCTGATTTGTTCATTCCTGAAAATAAAGACGAATAATTATGAGTCTGATTATACGCCTGATATGGACTGATATTAAGCCCTGCCATATTAATCCCTCCTTTGACATTATTGTAATCCATTACAGCGTCAATGATTACTTTCTTAAATAGTGGCCTAAAACCCCACTATTTAATGTTATTATACAACAAGGGATAACAAATGTAAACAACTACTTATTGATAATTATATCTCTTTCGCACAATATATTGATTATTCCACCTTTTCAGCATATCTTTTCTGACAATTCAACCCAGTTTTCCTTTATACTTTGCCTTCTTCAAGAGTTTCTTGTATCTTTTCTTTACCTTCTTTTGAACCTTGGCTACAGCCTTTTTGGAAACACCTTTAAATGCATTTTTTCCGATCTTTTTAACACTTGTTCCTTTGAAGGTTATTTTTTTCAATTTGCTGCAATTAAAAAATGCATTCTCTCCAATTGTCGTCACATATTTTCCTATTGTAACCCCGGTAAGTTTCTTGTTACCCTTAAAAGCATTCTTACCTATACTTGTGACACGGTATTTCTTACCGTCTATCGTAATCTGAGCCGGAATATCTGCTGTCTTTGCATTTTTACCGCATACCGAGTATGCAACTTCTCCCGAATAATCCGCACTACCCGAATCAACGATACTTGTAACCTGATAGCTGACTTCACCTATCTTTGTTTTCTCTCCCACAGAGATTGGCGTCTTAATCGAATTATTATTTCCGTTATCAGTATCAGGTGTTGTTGTTTTATCCGGATTCTGCGGTGTTGGTACAGGCTTATCTGCAGGACTTTCTCCCGTACTATGGGAGTTACTTCCACCGGTGCTTTCAGACCCTCCTTCTCCGGTGCTTTCCATCCCTCCCTCTTCTGAGCCTCCCGGATGAATAACTTCCTCTATCGGAGGTTCCGGTTCTGCATGCGGCGATTTTACAACCAGAGTAAGTTTGACATCAAATTGTTTCTTACCTTCGTCCGTCTGAAATTCGTACTGTGTTTTTCCCTTCATTGTGAAGGTTCCACCATCCTCATTCTTATAATATTTCAAGGATTCTTCTTCCCATATGACATCGATATCTGTAAATACATAGCCATTTGACATGCCGACATTAGCTTTCGGATAAGTTGGCTTCACCCCCGGCTCTGTGGTTACAACTGAAGGTACAGTATAGGTTCCTGTCATCACGGCAGCATTTACATGTATCTTCTGTATTACATTTTTCCCACCTGCAATACCTGTGATTACAAAATCCCTGCTCTCAAAATAAGTGAGCAGTTTACTCTCATCGTAACTTTTCCAACTAACAGCTACATCGGCTGTCTCTCCATTACTAAGATGTGCTTTAACAGTAACAGGAAGCTCCGGTTTCTTATCCGACTCAACGGTTATGGTTAACGGCTCCTCTATACTGCTTACGGTTGCATCTGCTATCACGTACTCCTTCGAAACCGAGATAACACCAGTTCCCGTTCCGATGTATGCAGTTATTGTCGATTTTCCGTTACTCTTTGCCACAATATGTCCGGCAGAATCTACGGATAAAACACCTGCATTTGAAGAAGTCCACGTCACACCGTCATAAACAGGACATTGTATCACTGAATTAGTCGAAACCTCTGTGCAAAATTTAACTCCTGCAAGTAAAGATATATCAGCCTGATCCCCCTTCTTCATAATAGAATCTCCGGGTATCGCAGCACCAGTAACCGAAGAAACCGGAACCTCTATCTTCTGTATCACATTTTCACTTTTTGCAGTCTCAAAACTATCGACATCTTTATCTTTAATTGCATATTGTCCCGCGGTACATACCCAGTCATACTCATTGCTGTCATTGGTCGGATTAAATGTAGCCATACCGGTATATTTGTAGTCCGGATTAATTATTGTTGCATAATGTCCCGTCTGACCAATCTCATGTCCAAGATATGCCTCTCTCTCGGCAAGCCACAAATCCACACTTGAACCTACGGTTGAATCCCATGCAAGATTCTCTGCCCAACCCGTATTTTCCGAGTATAAATTTTTAAGAATATACAGACACTCCTCTGATTGAGCGTTATGATCATCCGGTCTCTTATGCGCCATTTTAAGAGACGCTTCGCATGCTCTAATCTGTGCCGCACGCCTGCAATTAAGACCTATCTTAAGCGGTACATAATCACTTGAATTAAGTTTCCTTGATGGATCTCTTGGATCGGGCTCACCGTTATCACAAGCCGACTTTCTGGCTGCATTGATCAGATCAAGAAGTGCTTTCTCATCAGATGTGACATCCGTTCCGTCTACACCGATAATTATATTGCCGGGATTGGCTGTATTACTGATATTTTCTCTGGGAGTAGCAGCATGAACCTGCACACCAAGAATATAAACGCTTATTAAGCATATTGAAGTAAGAAATGTATAGATTTTTTTCCTATAAAACAAATTCAAAGCACTCACCCCCATCCCCGTTTAGTGCCTCCTATAACTCTACAGACATATTATAAATTGTGCATATAATAAAGTCAAACATGTTTTGCCCGCTAAATGCATACAAAAACCCCTCGGATTAACAATCCAAGGGGTTAACTATTGAAAGGTATGTAAATTTTATTAACTACTGATTATATCTGCCTGAAAGCTTAGCCATTTTCTTAACTTTTTTCTGCAACTCAACACTGAGATCATCTGCATTTAGTCTCCACTTCCAGTTATCACCAACCGTAGACGGTACATTCATTCTTGTACTGTCATCATATCCTAAATAATCCTGCATAGGAATTATACAAAGTTTTGCATTACTTCTCATCAAAGCAGCGATCATAGGTACATACAACTTATCATCCGGAGTATAATAATCTCCGAGATAATCTCTTACCATTTCATGTGTGCCTTCACTGACTTCATCCCACCATCCAACAATAGTGCTGTTATCGTGTGTTGCAGTATAAGCCACAGCATTATAATCATAATTATGAGGTAAATAGTCTGAAGCATAACCGGTATCTCTCTCATCGAAACCGAATTCCAACACCTTCATTCCCGGGAATCCACTGTCTTCAACAAGCTTCTTAACCGTCTCAGTAACGAAGCCAAGATCCTCAGCAATTACAGGTTTCTTACCTATCTTCTTCTCTATTGCATTAAACAATTCAATACCCGGACCTTCAACCCATTCACCATTCACTGCTGTATCCTCGGTACTCGGAACTGAATAATACTCAGCAAATCCTCTGAAATGATCAATACGAACAACATCATATAAGTCAAAGCAGCTGTTCATGCGATCAGCCCACCAGCTGTAACCGGTCTCTTTATGATATTCCCATTTATACAATGGATTACCCCAAAGCTGTCCTGTCGGTGAAAATCCATCTGGCGGTACTCCCGCAACAGCATATGGATTATGATCTTCATCTAACTGGAACAATTCCGGATTAGCCCAAACATCCGAACTGTCAAGGGCAACATAAATCGGAATATCACCGATCATCTTAACACCATTTTTATTAGCATATGCTCGAAGCTTGAACCACTGAGTGAAGAATAAATACTGCATATACTTCTGAAACTCTATATCATCACTCAACTTAGCTTTATATTCCTCAACAGCCTTTTCCTCACGATTTCTAATATCGTCAGGCCACTCCGGCCATGCTATTCCGTCAAATGAATTCTTAATGGCCATGAACAAAGAATAATCATCAAGCCATTCATCATTCTTCTTAACAAACTCCTGATAATCACTATCTGAAGAAATGTTACTTCTTTCATAAGCCTTTCTAAGTAACTTATATCTTCCGTTGTATATCTTTTCATAATCTATGCTCAGAGGATCATTTCCAAAGTCCACTTCATCACACTCGGCCTCTGTAAGTAAGCCTGCATCTATCAGACTTTCTAAATCTATAAAATATGGATTACCTGAAAATGTAGAAAAGGACTGATATGGCGAATCACCAAAACCTGTAGGTCCAAGTGGAAGAATCTGCCAATATTCCTGACCTGCTTCTTTCAACCAATCCACAAACTGATATGCTTCTTTCGAAAAGCAACCAATACCATATTTTGAAGGCAAACTAAATATTGATAAGAGTACACCTGATGCTTTTCTCATTAAAACCACCTCCATCTCATAATTTTATTTATTATATTCTTTAACGCTTTCTTTTTCAATTAATTTGTAAGGAATTACGTCATGCTCTCCATCTAAATCATAATGAATATGTTTCATTAAAAGCTCCACACTTCTATTGGCTATTCGATCCGCATCCTGCCATATTGTGGTAATTCTAGGAGTAGCATAATCTGACATGCTAATACCGTCAAATCCGGCAACAGAAATATCGTCCGGAACTTTTTTACCTGCATCATTTATCGCTCGAATGACACCAAGAGCAATCATATCACTTAATGCAAATATTGCTGTTACTTCCTTGTTGGACTCTAATATCTGTTTTGCAGCATTATAACCTGCATCTATTGCATATCGACAGGAAACATAATTCTTTTCAGGGTTGAATTCCAATCCACATGATTCAAATCCCTTCTTACATCCGTTATATCTTGTATAACTTATCTGTTTCTCAGATAACGATCCACCAACTACTACAATATTCCTATGTCCTTTGTTATATAAGTATTGTATCATTTCCGTTGTTGCTTTTTCATCATCAACGCAAACCGAAGAGATACTTCTTCTGTTTAACGAGGCACCACTTGTAGTCGCAATAACACAAGGTATATCAATATCATCAACTCTCTCGTCAAACAAATTGACATTGGCTCCTAAGAAAATGATACCTTTAAGATTTTGATTACGCATAAGTCGAAGAGCTTCAGCAACCTCATCACCATACTCATCGATTGTATGTGTAATAGTATCTTCTCCCATTGTAGATAATATTGTCATGCACTCCTCTATGACATTTACAAACAACGGATTAACTCGTCCCTTGGTAATTATACAGACTGTTGATGCTGCACGTAGCTTCAAATGTCTGGCATTCGCATTAGGTTCATAATTACTTTCCCTAATAACTTTTAATATTTTCTCGCGTGTTTTCTCACTAACACCCGGCTGATTATTAATTACTCTGGACACCGTACCAATACCACATCCGGACAACTTTGCAATATCTTTAATGGTCATTTATATACCTCACATAAAAATCATGGCGATCTGATAATATAATATTTTACAGATAAAATCCTTGGAGGGGAAAAGAAGAGGAGGATTATTCCCATCCAAGGATTTTATAAACACACACTATTTTAAATTGGCTGTCGGAAACGTTTCTGGAACCGTTTCCATCCATGTATTTATATTACATCACCTTGAATCTTTATGCAAGCACTTTTTATGTAATTTTACAATTTTGTACAATATGTACATTATTTATTTGCTATCACGAACAATTATTGACATTAGTCATTTAATTTCCAGATATCTCTGTTGTATTCTTCGATAGTTCGGTCAGATGAGAAGAAGCCTGCTTTGGCAATATTGACGATCATTTTCTTACCCCATTCCATACGATCCTCGTAATCTTTGTATGCTTTTTCCTTTGTCTCTACATACTGATCATAGTCAAGGAAGGTCATGAACCAGTCCTTATTGAGAAGTTCATTGTACAGACGCTCTAACATTTCCCTGTTACCAACCTCAAGAACTTTATCACTTACAATAAAGTCTACAACTTCTTTTAAGCTCTCATTCTTCTCATAATAGTTTCTTGAAACGTAATCGCAGCGGTTGTAATGCTCAATAACCTCATCAGAAGATGCACCGAATATATAGATATTATCATCTCCTACCAATTCATGAATCTCAACATTTGCACCATCTTCTGTACCTAATGTCACAGCACCGTTTAACATAAACTTCATGTTACCTGTACCACTTGCCTCTTTTGATGCAAGTGAAATCTGCTCTGAAATGTCACATGCAGGAATAAGCTTTTCTGCTAATGTTACGTTATAGTTCTCAACCATAACAACATTGAGATACTTGTTTACCTCAGGATCATTATTGATGATCTCCTGTAAGCAAAGGATAAGATGAATAATATCTTTTGCGATAATATATGCAGGCGCAGCCTTTGCTCCAAAGATTACTGTAATTGGAGTTGTAGGTATCTTACCGGCTTTGATATCAAGGTATTTTCTGATGACATATAATACGTTCAACTGCTGACGCTTATACTCATGGAGACGTTTTACCTGAATATCGAAAATTGAGTTCTCATTTAATTCAATACCCTGCTTATCTGCAAAATACTCTTTTGCCAATACCTTATTCTGATGCTTGATATCCAAAAGCTTCTTAATCTTGTCGCTATCATCTTTGAAAGCAAGAAGCTTCTCTAATTCCATTGCATCCTTCTTGTAGGCATCTCCGATCCAGTCAGTAATTGTCTCTGTCAAAGCTTTGTTGCAGTGTAATAACCAACGACGGAAAGTAATTCCGTTTGTCTTATTATTAAATTTCTCAGGATATAACTGATAGAAATGATTAAGCTCTGAATTCTTCAATATCTCAGTATGGAGATATGCAACACCGTTTACACTGTATCCGTAGTGAATGTCAATGTGTGCCATATGAACAAGATCATTTCTGTCGATGATAGCAACACGCTCGTCATCAAAACGTCTTCTTACCTTGTCATCCAAAACTTCGATGATTGGAACGAGCTGAGGAACAACCTCCATGAGATAATGTCTTGGCCATTTTTCCAATGCTTCTGCAAGTATTGTATGGTTTGTGTATGCACAAGTCTTGCTTACAACCTCGATAGCCTCATCCATATTCATTCCTTCATTTACCAAAAGACGGATAAGCTCAGGAATTATCATTGTAGGATGTGTGTCGTTGATCTGAACAACTGCATAATCATATAAGTCACTAAGATTACTTCCTTTGGCCTTAGCTTCATCTATTACTAAACGTGCTGCGTTGCTTACCATGAAATACTGCTGATAAATTCTTAACTTTCTTCCATCCTCATCGCTGTCATCAGGATAAAGGAATAATGTAAGGTTCTTCTCGATATCTGTCTTATCAAACTGATTCTTGTCATCTACAATGCTGTCATCTACGCTGTCCAAATCGAAAAGACATAATTTGTTAGTTCTGTTATCATATCCTGTCACATCGATTTCATACATTCTTGATACAACATCAAGATTTCCAAAGCTTACAGGATAAGTTACATCTGTCTTTCTAAGCCAGCCCTTCTCTTCAATCCATGGATTAACCTTTTCCTTCTGCATATGATCTTCAAACACCTGCTTGAATAATCCTAAATGATAGTTAAGACCAACTCCGGCTCCTGAAAGACCAAGTGAAGCAATCGAATCCAAGAAACATGCAGCAAGTCTTCCAAGACCGCCGTTTCCAAGTGAAGGCTCAACCTCAACTTCCTCGATTTCTGCAATGTTCTTGCCATTTTCAGCCAATGCATTTTTCACATCGTCATATATTCCTAAATTAATCAGATTATTAGATAATAATTTTCCGATCAAGAACTCTGCTGATACATAATAAATCTTCTTTTTTGTCTCTTTCTGGTTCTTTGAATCTGCAAGCTCTTTTGTAAGCTGTAATAAAGCTGCGAATATTTCTTCGTTACTGCTTACACTGATTTCTTTTCCTAATTTAACAACTAATTCTTTCTTTACGTCCATGATTTCCTTCCTTTCATACTTTATAAATTTACTTGGCGCTTAAATTGTATCAATATAATAACACGCATTGGAAACGTTTCACTTGCAAAATAATAGCACTTTGTGATACTATTCTATCAAATGATACGTTTTCGGTAATTACGAAACTTAAATTTTTCTTCTTTTGCTCTGTATAATATGTACAACGCATGACGCAACAAATATGTGCTTCGCAATTACCTATACTCATATAAGGAGGCAATATGGAAACCAATAGCGATTCTAGAGTTGGTCTGAATGATCAAGCCGATAATATTAACAGAAAAGAATTACACGAAAATAAAGTACACTTTCAGAACAACTTTCCATATAACACCTATATATGTTCAATTCCAATGGATTTCACCAATGTTCCCCTGCACTGGCATCGCGAATTTGAAATAATCATAATCAAAAAAGGAAGTGGAATCGTAACTGTCAACTTTCAGAAATACCAGGTGTCCTCCGGCGATATCATCATCGCTTTGCCGGGTTCCCTGCACTCTATCGAGGGCAACGATAATGTCACCATGCATTATGAAAATATATTATTTTCAAAGGATTTGCTCACTTTTCCGGAAAGCGATCTCACCTGGGATGAATTTCTCCTACCGTTTTTCTCCGGGAAACTATCCATACGCACCAAGATTTCCCATGGCAAAAAAGTACATGGCCAGTTGAGTGAGATAATTGATTATCTCGACGACATTTGTGACAAAAGACCTTACGGCTATCAGCTTGCCGTCAAAGGTGCGATCATGCAGATAATCTATCTTCTGATTACAAATCCACCTTCGCAGGAAGATGTTACGGCCGTGGATAAATCAAAAGAAAAGATAAAAAGTATAATAAGATATATATCAACTCATTATACGGAAGAAATCACAATAGATGAGATTGCAGGCTACTGTCATTACAGTCCGTCACATTTTATGAAATTTTTCAAGGCGCATACAGGAATGAGTTTTATTAATTATTTAAATGATTACAGGGTAACGGAGGCACGAACCATGCTCGCCAACACTACCGACTCCATACTCGACATATCCCTGCAGTGCGGCTTTACAAATCTATCTAATTTTAATCGTATCTTTAAAAGGAAATACGGTATTTCTCCGAGACAGATGCGCAAACAATTGACCGAACACTAAAAAAAGCTTTGGTGCTAAATATGCACCAAAGCTTTTTTATGCTTATAATTATCAAAAATTGTCTTCATACATACTGCTTGTAATAGAAATAATTACCGGTTCACCATTACAAGATATGCACTTATTAGACACCTCTATATTTTCTCCTGTTATTTCATTTACAAATGCCCCATTCTTCACAGGAACCTTAACAGTTGTACATGAGCCTTTAAGTGAAAAGATACCCATCACAATCTTGTCCGATTTCTTATGCATCGCCAGACAAATATCCTTAGCAACTTCTGTGACAGAATACTCACTGTCCGTAAAAATCTCATTTTTCTTAATCTGAGAAAGTCTGCTGACAAGCTCAGTCATGTCAACGCCATCATTTTCCTTCAAACTGATTAAATCCTTATCGAAGAGGCTCGGCAAATGAACCGCACCGAATTCCTGTCCTGAATATACAAACGCCATACCTTTTTGGAAAAATGAGAAGGCTGTCAGATTCCTTAATGCTTTCTCATCAGGCACAAGAAAATGAGCACGTGTCTTGTCATGATTTTCAATAAACCTAAGTTTCACGTAATCATTCGGGTACATCCATTCCTGACGGCTTACAGATTCAAGATAAGTTGAAAGAGGAATTCTTCCTGTAAGATAATCAGTAAATGCGTCATATATATCATAGTCATAACAAATATCAAAAGCTCTGTACAACTCGCCGTCACTTAACATGGCGATATTGTTTGAGCGGCACCCCATAACGAAACCGGGTTCAACCGACTCTGCAAGCCAAATGCAGTCAGGGCAAACCTCTTTAACTTCTTTTCGTGCTCTTTCCCAAAAAGCAATCGGAACCAAAGGTGCCACATCGCAGCGGAAACCATCTACAATCTCAGCCCAGTATTTGAGTGTATCTATCTGATACTCCCACAATGCTTCATTGGAATAATCCAAATCTATGACATCTGTCCAGTCTCCGATTCGGTTTCCAAACGAGCCATCTTCTTTATGATAGAACCACTCAGGATGATCTACCGACAAAACAGAATCAGGGGATGTATGATTATAGACAACATCCATTATGCACTTCATACCTTTGTCATGTATAGCCGAAACAAGTTTTTTGAAATCTTCTATAGTTCCATACTCCTCATTTACTGCGCGATAATCTTTTATGGCATAGGGACATCCAAGCGTGCCTTTTCTGTTTTTCTCCCCTATCGGGTGAATCGGGAGAAAGTAAATGATATCAGTACCCAAGGCGCGTATCCTGTCAAGATCTTTAAGGACGCCCTCAAACGTTCCCTCCTTGCTATGATTTCTTACAAACACCTGATACATCATCAAATTTCTAAGCTTATTACCACTCTTGTTCAACATACAAAAACCTCCCCAACTTCTATCCATTTCCAGGATTAATTTTTTATCTTCTTCATTCTTACAGGAAAAATCCGGTTTTTCATTCTTTAGTCTATAATAAATTTTCTTGTATTCATTTAGCGAATGATGATTAGCTCCGCCACTCAAATCAGGATTTTTCACCTGCAAAATATCATACTCCCAGAAACATTCCTCACAAATATCATATTCATAATCCTTATCATCAAATGTATCATTTCCACATACCGGACACTTCATAATATACTCCTTATCAATAGCGCAATCTCATGTTTACGGCAAACAACCATTATCATTTTATCATAACAAATAACAAAAGCAATGAATTTCTCATTGCTTTTGAATCTTCTCTATTAGAATTATCTCTTTTTAAGCGGCACCTGTTCTATATCCGTCGTTCCGTTATCATGTACCGTTATAAGCGTTGCTCCTCTTTGTTTTGTATCTCTTGCAATTCCGGACATAGCCAGATAATCAATACTCATTCCGTATGTAAGACGCATCCCCTTATATTCCAATGACATATTGTTATAATGGTCATGACCACAGAAAAAACCGGTAGTACTTCCAAGCTTTCTAGCAGTCTCAAACAACTCACTCGGATGTTCCGAACAACACACCTTATCCATCATTTCCTCATCATTTGAGCCAAAATAGTATTTTACCTCAGAACTTCCGGATTTGTATAATTCATACGCTTCTTTATATTCCTGAAGAGGAATATGGAAGAATACCATTGAAGGAACAATCCTTCCCGCCTCCTTCTTCTCACGCAACACCTGCTCCTTGTACCATTTAACCTGATCATCATGTATATAATCATATTTGTTAACTCCCTTACCGGTATAGGTAGTGTCAAATGACACCCCGTTTTTTGTTTCTAAATCCTTTATTTTCGGGAGTTTACAAAAAAATGAGCATTGACCCCCTAAAAGAAGTATAATGAG
>CADBCZ010000060.1:1767-23182 GCA_902793335.1 uncultured Lachnospiraceae bacterium | reverse complement strand
CAGATATCATGGGTATTCCTAATACGGATAGAGAACACATCGGATGAAGAGATTAGTGTTAGTAGTACAATTTATCTGTTATCAACTGTAGCAAAAGAATTGTTTTCTGTAGCGAGTTATTCTCCTATTAAAGAATATGCGAAGGATTGTGTAGCAGTGCTTTCTAAACTAAATGACAAAACAAAAGTCACATTACATAGAATTAATTACAGGACTAGTAATGGGATTAACTATCAATTAGAAGACTTGTGCTCTGAGCAAGACACCGAAAATATGATGGAAATCAAAACCAATAATGCATAAACTCCTCTTTTGGGTACAATCCTGGGTACAAACGTGGACGGCGTTTTTCCTCCTTGAAATTTCACCGTTTGTACGTTTCTGACTTCTTCAAGTCCCATGCCCTCCGCCATAAAAGCCTTGGAAATACTGACTGCCAGGGCTTTTTTTATGGCTTCGGTTTTTGGGTACAGATGGGTACAGCTTATGCTGCCCCGGTGAAAGAGATCTGAACACGGGCATTTTCAAGCTGTTTAGCCCTTTCTTCCCGTGCAGACCTGTCATCATCATAACAGTTGTTTTTTGCAAGAGCAAATTCCCAAATATTGCAGACAAAAATGGCAAAAGTTGCATCTCCGTTTTGGAGATGCAACTTTCGGTAATTACATTATGCAAAAAACAACAGTAATATTAAGAGTTGTTTTGGCATCATTGAGACCAACATAATTCTGTATGGTTCTGATATTCACATTCGCGTCAATAAGCGATGGACTTACAGAAAAGCAGAAGGAATTTCAGAAGCAAAGTATGGCGGCGTTTGACGGTTTGACTCCGACATACCACGTTGGACTTATGGAGGACAGGCCTTATCTTGTCTGGAATTTCAACTCATCATTGCAGGGAATACAGCTTATGATGAGTATGATGCTGACTGACGATTCCAGACCAATCAGAATGTGCAAGAACTGCGGTAAAGCCTTTATAACCAGACGCCACAGGGATAAATTCTGCAGCAAGGATTGCTCTGAAGAATATAAGAATTCTCTAGATGTATAAAGCTATTGCGCGAATTTATTATAGAATCCTTACAGCATTATAAAAGCCCAGTAATCAACTGGGCTTTTGGATCAATAATGGTGCTTAATCTCTTATGATAGCGTTCCAGTAGAACTGCATTTTAGGGTCGCGCTCTTAGTTACGGATCCCACAGGAGCACCGTTGAGATACTGTTTCGCAGTTGCGGTGGCTTTTGCTGTGTTTCCTGACCTGGAAGAACTTTTACTGGCTATTTTCCATGACGAGCTCTTTGCTTCAGCTGCGGCGGAAGCGCTGGTGCAAATGGATGTGCCGTTTCCATAAGTGAACTTTCCTGTAACTCTCACATACCACAGAACAGATCCAGAAGCATTATAGTAGTAGGTAGTTTTTCTGCCAGTTTTGGTGCTCTGTGTACTGAGCACTCCGATGGAAGTATCTGCTGAGTCAGCTGATATGGTCTCGATTACTGTTTTATAGTAGCAACCGTTGCCTGCGTCCTCGATGGTAATGCTTTCTACGGTAGTCGTTTCCAGATTATTGGCAAAGGATGGAAAGGGTATTGCCAATAAGAGGAGGAACGATAGTAATAATGATATCTTCTTCAATGTCACTCTCCAATCTCTTCAATTACAGAATTCTCATAATTCATCATGTTTTCCTTGAACTCGTTATAACCATGATGAAGGTATGCCGTATATATGGAAAGAGCAGCAACTGCAGTAACTGCTACGATAGCAATCAGCCTACGAAGATACTTTACTGTTGTGAGTTTTCTGATCAAGTTATCAATATCCAGAGACTCAATGTAGTCCAGGGCGATGTCTCGGGATGAGCCAAATTCCTGAACGATATCATCAATAGAGCAGCCGCTATGATTATAAGCATATTCTGTAATGCTGCTTTGAATGTCGCGTAAAAAACGCTTTGAATTAGCATCATTGACAGGGATCAGAATTTCAATATTCCGAACAAACGCTTTAATATCTTTATTGCTCATTATCTGAAAACTCCTCTATTTCTTGATACGCTAATATTTGCTCAATACCGACAGTGGTAGAGTTATAATCTTCCAACAGATCTGCAAGACGCGACTTACCGGATTCTTCCAGATGATAGTAGACTCTTATACGCCTTTTTCCTATAACTTCTTCCCGATCAGTAATATAACCTTTCTCAAGAAGCTTATAAAGAGTAGGATACAAAGTGCTTTCTGAAATAATCAGCCTATTCTCTGACAATTTCCGGATAAGTGTGGTTATCTCATAGCCATACAGATCTTTTTTCTCCAGTAGAAATAGAACTAACATTTCTACTGTACCCATTTTAAAACTACTTCTTCCTCGTGGCATATCACCCCCCCCCGGTTATACGTGTCTAACTAATACTTGAGAATGATAAGGCAGACATTAAACCGGGTAAAAGTGTTTTCTCAAGCTATACACAATTGTATAGCTTATAACAAAGCTTTGTCAAAATAAATAGTAGCAAATGAGATGTGAAAAATCAATAATATGTATTTCGTAATATATATTGACAAATATAAACTCTTGTGCTAATTTCAAAATGTCATATAACACAGATTGAATAATGATTACAACAATTCTACATATGAAGTCAGGGAGAAGTTCCAACGAGTAGACCTATACACAGAAGATTCATTTGGAGAAGAGGAACTAATTGACGCGGATCAGATATTAAGAACAATTTTCGATGTAGATTGGTATCCAAGCTTCGAACTTGTATCTGGGGCAAATACTAAAATGCTCGGAGAAATGTCTAATGACAGTTTAATAAAGTCATTTATTGACTTTTGAAACTTTATAAATGCTTATTTAAATACGAGGAGAGGTATATGATGTACAACTATATGAGCGAATTGAAAAGAGGAAAACATATTGCATTGATAGCAAGTGTATTAATTTCAATAATAATACTATGTTCTATTATCGCAAATGCAGACTGTACTAGATGGGTATATTATAAGGATGCAAATAAGTGCATTAATCCGCACTGTGGTCCGGGAGCCGTTCTTTATACAAAGCACGAGGTAGGTATTAAGAAGAGAAAGTGCGATAAGAACGGAAAAATTATAACTGAATCTCTTCCATATGATAAGATCATATCCGGATGCTGCTCTAAATAATCTTATAAGAAGATGAATATTATAAAGAGAATAGTCATTACCGGACTTATGTTCGCATTAGCTTCTATTTCGATGACTTCCTGTGACCGCGAAACAAAATACGCATCTTATCTTGAGACACTAATTCAGGAAACTGCGAATGATGAATTTCCCGTGGTTCCTTATGAAGATACAGAAAGCGTATTTAATTCTATAGAATTAGTCCCAAATGAATCCAATAACTCAGATTACATACAAAGGGAAATTTGTGAGGAATTGAGGTCGCCCAGAGGAGTGATTTCATTTGATGGGAGTATCATAATCGCCGACTTTGAGGATAATTGCTTAGTTAAGCTTAATAACAGAGGTGAAATTATTGAGACGATAGGTACCATTGGGAATGCAAAAGATGAATTTCTACATCCGACGGGACTTGCAGCCCATGATAACAAGCTATATGTAATCGACTCTGGTAACAGTAGGATAAAGGTTCTTGACAATTCTTTTAATTGTGTTAATGAAATACCATATGAAGCAAGTAGCGAAGAGTCTGAAAAGTACTATACTGATATTTGTGTCGATTCTGATGGTGGAATATATTTGAGCGGAAACTACTTAATAAACTCGCGGTTATTATATTTCCCCGCTAATAACAATACTCCGATCATAGTTGCGGAACATTTCTATGGTTGCCTGTCTGAAAGCAATGGGATAGTATTTGCGATCAACAGCGGTATCATATATGCTGATATTGACAATCAGGAAATCGGGGCAAGAGGGTACAAGAATGCTTTATATAGGTTGGATGCTGGTATAATCGCGACTATGATTAGATTGCCTGATTTTGCATTCATTTCAAGTTTTGTCGTTGCTGATGAGAGCATCTTGGCGATAAGCAACACATATTCTTCGATAGTAAGGATTAATCTGAAGGATGGCACATATACAGAAACAGTTTCTATGCTTGAAGAACCAGGAGATGAAACAGATATTAAGATAATTGACGATAATATTATTATCACCGATGGTAACGGTATATATGTTTACGAAAGATTGTGATGTTCGATATAGGCAACAGATGAGAAGTACATTAAGGAGGAGATCTGATATTGTAGCAGCGGTGAGGTATATACTTATTATGTACCTCATCTTATTTCTTGCGTCCTATTGCCTATCTAGTGCAAATAATTTTTTGCTTCAGAAAAAACAGATAGAAGCCGGTCGAGCTGGTTTTACCAACGAAATAACATTTTATGCACCGCTATTTAATAAAGACCAAATAGAGGAGCTGCATCAGTTGCTATATGAGGAGAAATTTTCACTCTATGCCAGAACAGAGGAGGCTCTTATTAGTAATCAAAAGTTGGAGATGGTTACTATTCAAGGCGATGATGGAATTTATTGCTGTGCAGTAAGTCAAGAAACGTCTAACACATTGGGCCTCCATAAAGGCAGCTTCATTACAATCCGATGCATATCAATCCAAATATCTGATCTGTTTGATTCGGCAATAAAAGAAAAGATTGTTAAAGTTCCATATGACACAATGGCGGAGATATTTCCTTCTTATTATAAGTTCCAACAGGTATTTATTGGATCAAATGAGGCTGTCCAGATATTTAGGAATTACCTGGACAAGACTATTGGGCCATTCGGAGAATATGAAGTCAATAGCATAGGACAGTTGGATAAAGAAACGGATTTGTTTATTGCTGAGATGGTTGGATCTAGAATGCTGGTTGGCGCAATATGCAGCGTCATTGGGCTTCTCAATATCGGTGTGATAATAACATCTAAAACCCAATACAGAAAAAAGGATTATGGAATAAGAATTGCTCTTGGTGCAACCCAGAAGGATATTTGGATTCTTCTTATGAGAAATGATGCAATTAAGATTTCGTTAGCGACTGTGGCTGTTGTTATTTCGTTTAGAGCTGTAGCAAGAATGTTTGGTATTGAACTTGAGACTGCGTTCGATACATCGACAGTAATTGGATTAGCCGTAACTTCCATATCATTTCTTTTTCTATCTGCATTGATCGTGACTAAAAGAATAATCAGAACTAAGATAGCAGATATGATAACAGAAGATGATTTATAGTACTTTTACACGAGTGATGAGTGATGTGTCATAGAAGAAAATGATTTGTGAAATAGTAAGACATATACAAAGGAATAAGCGGCTATATTCATTAGTGATAATTGAGGTTACAATAGCAATATCGACAATGGTATATAGCATGAATCATATGTTGTCGGGGATGGAAGATCTTAGGGACAACTTTTTACATGTTGCAGATTATAGTATCCAGATAGAGATATGGAATCAGGAGCAGAACAAGAACAATTGGATGACATCTAAAGTTATTGAGCATATTAACAATATGTGCGGGAGAAATTTGCGCGCAGTTGTATATTCTCCACAGGTATATTTTCTACAGTCGAATTCTGTCGATTTTAATTATTTGTTTATTAATGACACGCAAGTTGGCAGTGCGGAAGTGTTTTTATCAGATGAACTGCTTAATAAATTAACAAGCCCTGGACAATTTATTGATAGTGCTCTTACAATGGGCGCAGGATATCTAATATATCAAGGAGTTAAATACACAATCATCCCAATGCCTGAAGAAATGAGCGAGGAAGTAATATTGATAGATGAAACGGGACAATCTGTTGGTCTAAAAGATTCAATTGTTTTCTCACTTGACAATGGCTGTGCATATGATGATTTCCTTTCATCTGGAGAACCATATTTAATTAATTTAACATTAGACCAAAATGTGTTGGGTATGGATGAGAATACGATTCCAAAAGTAATCGATGAGCTTGAGTCTGCATCCGGAAATAGCTGCAGAATTACAGCTCGTGATCTGAGAAAGGCCAACGAGAAGCTAGATAAGTATATGCTTTTGATCCCGGGGTATTTTGGTAAAGTTGGTGTAATAGTTACATTAATTACAATAATCGGAATATCAGAAATAATAAAAATAATATTACGAAAAAGGTATCGAGAAATAGCGATAACCATAGCACTTGGAAAGGATAGGAAGAAGATTTCGGCTGAGCTGGTTGCAGAAATTGCTGTAGTGACGTTAGCTGGAACTATAATCGGTATGATGATTGGCACTTTATTGACAGTCAATATTCCGTTTAATACATATTTTACAATAGAATTGCACCTCGCTACTTTCATATGGGCAATATTAATTCAAATACTGGTTTTATGTGCTTCCGTAATTACATCAATTATTGATATCAAACGGCTCAAGCCAAGTGAGCTGTTCAGATGGACTCATTAGAAAGTAAAATTATTAAAGGGCGAAATCTATGATAGAGATGAATGGAATATGCAAAACATATGGCTCCAGAGACACTAAAACATCTGTGCTAAAGGACTTTAATATCAGAATAGCAGATGGAGAATTTGTAATTTTGTTTGGAAGGTCGGGATGCGGAAAAACAACGCTCCTAAATATTATTGGACTATTAGACCAAGCTGATTCAGGAGATTATTATCTCGATGGACAATCAGTGGTAGATATGACCGAAAAAGAACGTGCAAATACACGAAACGCGACCCTGGGATACATATTCCAAGGGTTCTATCTGCTTCCGGACTTGACTGTAGCTGAGAATATAAGTCTGCCGCTAAAGTATGCTGGCTTAAGCAAAAAAAAACGGGACGAGAAAGCGCTATTGCTCCTTGATGAAATCGGACTACTACGTAAGCGAGATTTAAAGCCGGTAGAACTCTCGGGTGGAGAGAAACAACGCGTAGCCATAGCGAGAGCATTGTCCAACCAACCTAAATATATTCTGGCAGATGAACCTACAGGGAGTCTTGATATTGCCAATAGAGATCAAATAATGAGAGTACTCATGAAAATGCATAAGGAAAAAGGGTGTTCTATTATTATGGTTACCCATGACAGAGAACTCCTGCCGTATGCTGACACTATTGTCAAAATGCAGTAGAAGCAGAATACTTTCAATTTATATATGTTGGTCGGTTTCTGCGAAGTGCATGGTTATTTTAAGTAGGTTTGCCCCTAACCTTGCCGCTCTGTTGATCAGTCCGCAACCATACATTACAGCAGTATGCCGGCTTTAAGAGTTTTGGGCATATCCCCTGTTTGCATACTCACAGTGCTTTGCGCACTGTGAGTATGCAATGGTACAGCTTGTCTTAATGCAAACAGATGCTGGACATTCAGAAGTGTCCTCAAAAATGCACTCATACCTGAACGTGCATTTGCTATTGGTTATTTTGCCTTCACCACGGGTATGTATCTGAATCTCACGGCTGATGGTGGTACGGTTCTCAGCTATCATGGGGAAGCTTTGTCCGAGGGTAAGCACTCTCTGAATTAGGTAACTTCCGCCATATGTAAAGTGTTTCATGGCCGATCCTTCCCGGAAGGATTCAAAGATTATTGTTGTAGACAAAAAGAGCAGCAGAATAGCGTGAAACAGAAACTGCATGGTCGACAACTTCACGCTTCTGTAATTAACAATTAACCAGTTCCATGTCATAGGGAGAATGGTAAAAGTGAGAGCCTGAAAAGGATGGTGTAGCATCCCTCCTTTCTATCCGTTGATTACACTTTTTATTACACTCTAATTAAAGGGTGCTGAACGCAGGTAATTGCAATGCTTTAAAAACGTGCGTGCCGTTCAAATCCCCCTCTCTCTGCCATCCGAGAGTCGTTCTATGAACGGCTCTTTTGCTTGTGGGGCTATAAGCCCCGTCGAGGGCGCAAAGAGCCCGAGACAAATAAACCACCCGCTATGCGGGTGCGCATTGAAGGTTAAACCAATAGACTCCCCCGTTTGCTACAATGAGAGTGTTCAAGCCTCAGAGTAGAAAGGAGAGTCTATGGCAAACAAAAGTTATAGCCTTGCACATACAAAATGGATGTGCAAATACCATATAGTCTTTACGCCAAAATACAGACGAAAGATCATATATAACAAGTACAGAGAGGATCTGATCGAAATAATGAAAACTCTCTGTAAATACAAGGGCGTAGAGATAATCGAAGGACATATGATGCCCGACCACGTGCATATGCTCGTAGCGATACCGCCCAGAATCAGTGTATCAAGTTTCATGGGGTATCTCAAGGGAAAGAGTGCCCTGATGATGTTCGAGCGACATGCAAATCTGAAGTACAAGTTCGGAAACAGGCACTTTTGGGCAGAAGGATACTATGTAAGTACCGTAGGGCTGAATGAAGAAACAATACGGAAATACATACGAGAACAAGAGAAACATGATATGGCGAAGGATAAACTGAGCGTGAAAGAATACGAAGATCCGTTTGCCAAGTAAGCCCCTTTAGGGGCGGCCAAAGTGACAATGACACTGAGGCTTGAACAAAGTAAAAGCCCGCGTCTTGAGGCGCGGGTCAGTAGAGGGGGCTTATAGCCCCAGTTCGAACCACCCGTTTTACGGGTGGCACCGATTTGTAAGGGTTGAAAAGACTGGGTTTGAAAGATTTGTGCAATAAGATTTTCAGCTGTGCAGATGTATCCAGAATCTGGATACACTCAGACGCTTCTGGATACACCTGCGAGAATTGTGATCAGGCTAGTGCTCTTACGAAGTTGTTATACTTCTCAACCTCATCACTTCTGTCGAAATAGTAATTGTTTAAAGTAGTTCTTTCATCCATATGACCGGCAATTTGCCTTGAGGTATTCAGGTTGAGTCCTCCATCGATCATAGTTGATATCATAGTCTTCCTGACTTTGTGAATACTCTTTTCCTCTATTTCAAGCTCCCTGCAGTAGGTAGTGATAGCCTTCTGGACCGCAGTATAGGTGTTGAGAGGCTTTTCATGAGGACAGAAGATCAGTCAGGCAAGTTCCTTACAATGGTATCTACTGTGATGAACATGCTACTATTATTCCTTAATATTGTGATGATACTCTTCAAAGTCCATTCGAACAGAGAACGTAATGAAAAGAAATATGCATTGCTATGGAAACTAGGGATAAATGATGCAGAAATAGATAAAACGCGAAAAACAGAGACGGCGATTGTATTCATAATACCCTCGTTTGTTGCGGTATGTATTGGTGCCATAATGACAATGGGGTTGATTAAAAATACAATTTAGATGCATTATTTATAGACCTGATTTTGTCGAAGCATGGTGTGTCGCCGAAAGTATGTCTGCTGACGATCAAGAGTGAGCGGATAATCAAACCCCAGACCGGTTGAGTCGATCTAACCCTCTGGTAGCAAGAAAGATCCTGATAAGTACGACAGCATCCTTGTAAGAGCGGTGCTTATAATCGCGGAAATGTGCAGATCGCTAAGCAAATATGGACGTGAGACTTGGGCGGAAGCATGGGGTGATGCGCTGATGAAATTCATGGACTACTGCGCAGAGAAGGCTATTGGGCAGATACTTGTGAAGGATGGAAATCGCCAGACCGAAAGATAAAACAACGATCATCTTTTTAATAAATGATGGGCATCGGGTCTCCTTTGGGGGATCTGATGCCCATTATGTCTTTAGCGTTGGGATTGCTTACACATTTTTTTTGAACTGCTGATACTATGATAGCTTTCCGGTAGAGCTGCATTTCAGGGTGACGGTCTTTGTTACTGATCCGACGGGCGCGCCATTGAGGTATTGCTTTGCAGTGGCTGTGGCCTTAGCCTTGCTGCCGCTTTTCGAAGAGCTCTTACTAGCGATTTTCCATGTTTTGTTTTTCGATTCAGCAGAGACGGTGGCACTGGTACATTTTGAAGATCCGTTCCCATATGTAAAAGTGCCGGTGACCCGAACATACCATAGCACATCATCTGCAGCATTTTTATAATAGGTGGTCTTTCTTCCGGTCTTTGTGTTTGTTGCAGCTTTTGCATTGGGATTAAGGATATTATATTCCGCAGGGATCTCTTCAATGATGGTTTCGTAATAGCAACCATCTTCAGCTTCAGTAATAACGATTTCCTGATTGTCTGCAAAGGCTGTTGAGGGCAGTGCCAGAACGATAAGCAGACTCATTGAAATAAAGAATTTTTTCACAACTAATCTCCTGTTTCTTCTACTACAGTATTTTCGTGGCATAGCAGTGAATTTTCAAATTCTGTATATCCACGATAAAGGAATGCCGTATATATAGTCAGAGCAACAACTGCAGTTGCTGCTACGATAGCTACAAGCCTGCGAAGAAGCTGGACGTGAGAAAGTTTCCTTACAAGTTCATTAGAATCGAGCGAATCGATGTAGTCTAGGGCTATATCCTTTGGATCACCAAATTCTCCGATGATTTCATCTAGTGTGCATTTCTCATGCGCTGAAACATAGTCGCTGATACTGCTGCACATATCTTTCAGGAAACGCTTAGAATTATCATCGGATACAGGGATCATCAACTGTATGTCATGCACAAAGGCGTCAATATCTCTTTTATTCATTATGTTCAGCCTCCTTCAGTTCCTTACATGACAAAATGCGCTCGATACCAATCGTGGTCTTGTTGTAGTCTTCCAGCAGATCGGCAAGGCGGTCAGCACCCTTATCTTCCAAATGATAGTAGACTCTTATACGCCTTTTCCCTATAACGACCTCTTTGTCGGTTATGTATCCCTTTTCAAGAAGTTTATAGAAAGTAGGATACAGGGTGCTTTCCGAAATGACCAGATCGCCTTCAGACAGTTTTCTTATTAATGTCGTGATCTCGTAACCATACAGATCCTTTTTGCTCAGCAGAAATAAAACTAACATCTCTACTGTGCCCATTTTGAAACTGCTTCTTCCACGCGCCATGTCACCTCCACCGGTTAGCCATGCCTAACAATAGCTTGAGTTTAGTTGGTAGGGCTACCGGAATTAGTGATTATTTCTCAAGCTACACAATTTTATAGCCTGAAACAAAGCTTTGTCAAAACAAATAATAACAAAGCATTTTGAAAAAGCAATACTATGTAAAACATAATATATATTGACAAATATAAAACCTGGTGATATGTTCATATAAAAGTATTCAATACGATTTGCGAATCAGTTGAGAACTCTTCAAATCAAAGACAGGAGAATGAAATGATGGTCACAAGAAAGATAGTAAGTTCGATTTTGCTTGCTTGGGTTCTAATGTTGTCATTAGGGATTACATGCGGAAAGTATTTATTGCCAGAAGCGGTATATGCGGCGACTAATATAACCGCTTTTAACTGGTCATATACAGGTAAATCTGTAGATGGTAAGGACAATGGAAAATTTCATAAGTTGGGCAAGGGGACAGCACAATTAATGGTATCAGGATGCGCAGGATACACAGAAGCTAACAAGGCAACAGTTGTACTTAGGAAAAAAGCTTCTAAATACCCTTATTACAAGAATTGTGGAACCGTAAAATTTTATAAAAAAGGCATGTACACATTTGGAGAGGTTAATAAGGATTCGTATTGGTTGCATGTTTCCGGAGGTCGAGCTCCGGGAATAAAGAAGTCAGCTGGAGGAAAGGTTCAAAACAAGTAATGTCGATTATAATAACATCTGGTCTATTTCTTCTGATATCAATATTGGTAGTACTTATTATCTGCTTGTCATATTTGTATGGAGGCAAAAGCAATGATGCAAATATGAAAGAACACAAAGAAGTGTTTTGGACAGGAATGTTTGCTTTTTACATTTGCATTATCGTTTCATTTACTATTTTGCCAATAAGGATACCAGGGGGAATACCATATGAATTCGAATACAACCTGAATGTTTTGGAGTTGTTTAGGGCTTTTACAAACAGAGCGGCACTAATATCGTACTGTGAAAACGTTCTTCTATTCATGCCTGTAACTATTTTTGGTTATAAAAGCAGTGTACATGTAGCGAAGTCATTGAAAGGGGGTGTGTTGATCTCGCTTGCCATGTCGGTCGGGATTGAATTGCTTCAGGGAGCGGAGGCTGTTCTTAGTATAGCCGAGGATATGGCGCCAATCATGGATGTCAATGATGTCATCTGTAATACTGTTGGTGGTGCAATAGGATATATGATAATACGTTTTTACACAAACCAGCACAAAAGATGATCAAGTTCAGCAAAATAGTAATTAATGTATTAAATGATAAGATGCATGGGCAAATGAAAAGAGGTAAAAAAATGAAAACCCACACTCATATTAGAAATTCCGCAGCTTTCATTACTATAGCCATAATGCTGATTGCAAGTATTGTGGTATTTGGCTTACAGAGCACACCGTATCATAGTCAAAGCACCGGAGTTAAGATAAAAAACTATTCTCAATTTACTGGGGATACTCCTGGACAGGGAGAGTATAAAGCAACAAAAGGGAAATATATCAAGAAGGCATGGGTGTCTATTAAGGAAGGTGATTATTATCAAAAGAAGTATTCTTCAATTGCAACTAGTAAAACAGATTCGAAGGTGCGTTCTGTAACGTTGACAAAAGCAAATAATCCTATCAAACCACAAACTCTAGACTATAACTGGGTTTACAGATAAATATGATAAAAGAAAAAATGTATGGAAGCAGATGGCTGTTAGCAACTCTAACAGCCATAACAATTCTTTTGATATTAATATGCTCATCGCTAATGAAAATGAGAGTCGATAAAGAGAACATGCCAGGCGTTTTGGGAAACTGTATTAGTGGCTATTTAAGCATACCAGATAACATGGATGCAAAAGCAGTTATAACGGAAGTGCTAGGAGTTATCGACCAACAGCAAGACCCAGTAGTGTTATTATCTAATGAATCCAATGCTGAAATGGATGGATTTGCTGTTTTTTTAAATGAAAAAGCTGGCTTAAGCTTAAATATGGTAACGGGCAGATCGTTTAATAAAGCTGACTTTGAAACTGATAGGAATACAGCAATTATCAGTGAGCGTTTGATACGGCAAGCTGACACAGACGAATTCAATTATTCCGGTAGTAATATGGACGTACTAGGCGTATACAAAGAAATAGATGTTAATGGGTACTTGTTGCCGGATTTTTTTATTCCTTATAATGCAAAGTGCTTTTCTGAACGTAGAAATTCTGACATTATCATATGCACCCCATCATACCCTGCAGAATTAATGAAAAAAGTAAAAAAGTACATAGAAGCAAGATATGATGGGGTAACAATTGATTTTTCCGACAGCGATATAGGACGATATTTCATGCATGCAAATTATCCTAAGGATATAGCCATAGAATTGTTTTTATTACTTATACTAATTGCTATTAATAGTTGTGCAGTATGTGAAAACTGGTTGATATCAAGAAAAAAAGAGTTATCAATCCGTTACATTTGTGGAGCGACACATAGAGACAACAGTCAGTATATTATTTCATTATTTGCAGAAATGATGATTCTAGGCTATATAGGGGGCATTTCGCTGGCAGCAGCTTTATTTTGCATTGTTAAATTCACTTTTTTTGCAGATACATTTTTGCATCTATATGGGACACAATTCAATTACAAGATTGTAACTACTGCAACTATAGCATACATGATGTTAGGAACGATGTTATTTGCGTTTTCCTATAAGGTGACAATGGTAAAAAAGACAAACATATGAATTCGCTCAATCGTGATTGATATCAGTGTTGATAAAAAACATGATTATGAAAAAAATACTAAAGCAGCAACTTGTTTTTGCTGTAGACGATACGAAGAGAAATGTCCTGAGCTTGTTATTTGAATTTGTTGAGCTCTTTATAATAGGGATACTTTTATGCAATTCAATTACTATAATCTGCTCATCTGCTCGAGCTCTTGAAATGGCAGCAAATATTCCTGCGGATAAGATGCTGCGTATGGTAGATAATTCTTCAGGAGAAGAGTTTGAGCGATTTATTAATGATAATAGAAACATGGAAAAAATAGAAATCATTGATCACCTGCTCGATTCTTCACTCGTAGAGAGAATAGTTGTAGATAATGGAATGAGTTGCACACTAGATGATGGGAATGATCCTATTGACATATTACGAATAAATAGTAATGCTATAAACCTTTACAACATAGAGTTTGAGGATGCACCTATTGACATAGCGATATTTGATTTTGAATGCAATAGAAGAAGAATCCCTGTTTGGCTAGGAGCATCATTTAAAAAGTACTATAGAATAGGCGATGTAATTGATGATGATAGTAATTGCTTTGTCGTTAAGGGGTTTATTAAGAGAAATGCATATTATATTGACCCATTTCAAAGTAAGAGTGCAGTTTATTTAGATAAATGCTTTATTGCACCGGAAAAATGGGAAGGGGATGAACTGATAGAATGTTCGAGCAGGATTTTCAATACCTATTTAATATGTGAAAATAAAAATGACATCTCGAAAAATCTAGGGAAAAAAATAGAACAAATTCTGGGATTTGCAAAACTGTCAGATGTATCGTTTCAGATAGAAAAATGCCGAATAAACATTACAGAAGAAATACTCACATTGGGCATGCTGTATTCTGTAGTTGTTATGTTTGTGATAATAGGATTGCTGAGCAGGCTATACTTGTTCGTAAATACGCATAAAAAAGAGTTTGCGATTCATGTATTAGTAGGAGCTTCAAATAAGGATATTATAATAAGGATTGCAGAAAAATACTTCACAATGATAGTCGTCTCTGCATTGTTCGTCAAGTTTTTTATTAGTGACAATGTGTCGTGGTGTATTTATGTGACAATTGAGATTGTTGTATTTACACTTATTATTCTTAAATCAACGAAGCTGTTTTTGGGGAGTAATTCTTCTGCCATAATAAAGGAGGCTTAAACTTGATTAAACTAAACAACATACGTAAAACATATATCAATGGCAGCGATACTCTTGTTGTGTTTGAAAACCTTTGTTTGACAGTTGAGGACGGTGAAATGGTTGCTATAACTGGTCGCTCAGGATGCGGAAAAACGACTCTATTAAACATCATGGGCTTAATTGATTCTCCAGAATCTGGAGCCTACTTCCTAAATGGGAATAACGTAACAGCTTTATCAGAAAAGGAGAAGGCGAATAAACGCAATAAAGAAATAGGGTTTGTTGTCCAGGACTATGCATTGATTGACTATTATAGAGTAATTGATAATGTTGCGTTACCTTTGGTTTACTCGGATGTTGGACGAAAGGAGCGTGAAGAAAGAGCGTTAAAAGCATTAGAATTACTAGGGATTGAAGATAAGCAAAAGTGTTTCCCCCCAATGTTATCAGGTGGTCAAAAACAACGAGTGAGTATTGCAAGAGCAATTATTAATAATCCTAGGATATTACTCGCTGATGAACCAACAGGAGCGCTAGACAAAAAAACAGGTATGGCTGTTATACACTATCTAAGAAAGATTAATGAGATATATAAAACGACTGTAGTAATCGTTACTCATAACCAGGAACTTGCTAATATGTGTAACAGATCTATAATATTCGAGGAAACGCTTAAGTTGAGAGATAAAAAATAATTTTTGTATCCATTGGAAAATCACATAGATGTAAAATTGTGCTATGTATTTAACTGGGGATCACTAGTATGATCGTTGTTATATGTCACAAATCTCGAAAGCCAGAGGTAATTCTCTGGCTTTTTCCTGACTAAATACAACGAAGCTTCAACGAAAAACAACGGCCTACCAGCCGTTGATTCCGTGTTCCCTGCTGAACCATATCTCTACTGCGACTCCGCGTCTGTAGTGATAAAGGTTCGTTTTGGAATGTGGTGGTGGAGCATCAAGGGCTGTAGTAGAACCTTTGTTATCAAAAAAGCGTTCTATCTCAGCTGCCTCGCGCTTGGTGGTCTTACTCTTCTTATTTGAATTCTTCAGTAACAGCCGGAAATGATCATCGTAAAATGATTATATACTGTCATCAATAACGAAACTGTCTATGATTCGGTGGATCTTATCCATGGAAAGATGTCCGTTTATAGCGATGAAGGTGCCTTCCTTCTCCATGTATACTATAATGCGAGGGCTGGTTTGATCTCGATATACAACGAGCTCATACTCTCCATAGGTTTCTTTATAATTGTCGTAACCTTCATTGTCGATATACATGATAGAATCTTTGTTTAGACTCTCTTCAATTGAGTATTCCAAATTATTATCATCATTCACATATGTATAGTAATAGCTCGAATCATTAAGGGCTATCTTTTCGTTATATGAATAGCTTTCTACAATATATTCAGGCCGGTAGAAATGAGAACCATTTTCTTCGTCAAGGCTGGTAATAACGATAAATCCATCTTTTATATCAAATTTGTAATTAAATATTTGAAGACCAAGAGCAGAAGCGGCGACGACAGCAAGTGACATAATAAGGATCATTGTCGCACATAGTATTAAAGCCCTCTTTGCTATACGTCTTGTCGAACGAGAGCGAACAGGGACATATGTTTCAGCTTGACTGATTTCGTCAGCGGAACTGAAATAGCGGGCATGCGAATCGAACATCCGGCGGCCATATTCAGATAGTATTCTCTCTGCTTCTGCCTTTTCTTTTGTCATTCACACATTTTCCTTGCTCAGAATCTCTGCGAGTTTTGCCTTTATCCTCTCCATGCGTTTTCGAAGAGTTTGTGGACTGATTCCCATCAGCTCTGATATCTCCCTGTAGCTATATCCGGCGCCATAGTAGAAACATATGAGATCCCGATCTTCATTTCTGAGAAGTTTAAGTGCATCGGCGACCTCTTCAGAAAAGCCGTACTCATCCTTGAATGCATCTATATCCGGTTGCCCTTCTATATTAATAAATCCTTCTGTATCTGAAAATGTGACATCAGCATCATGCTTTGCTTGTTTCATGCGGATCTTCAGAGCAGCATTTTTTGTCACCGTATATATATAGTTCCTTGCTTCAGCAGAATTGATATCCGTTATCTTATTTTGATTTCTGTGTGCTGAGAGCAGTGCGTCCTGAACAGCCTCTTCCGCATCCTCTCTGCTGCCTGTCCTCTCTGCTGCCTGTTATCTGAAGCGAAAGCTTCATCATCATCGCCTTATATTTATCAGATACGAGTTCTGCAAAATCTTTTACAACTGAAACAAGAAATGAAATCATCGATTCCTCCAGTGAAATAGTGATTTCATTATAACGCGCAAAAAAGAATTATCAAAACATGTCACATTTCAAGACAGAGAGGGATTTATATAGATAGAGAACATTGGTCGGAGAAAGCGGAAGGAGCTTATAAAAATGAGAAAAGCGTTTTTGATAATAATAGCCGTAGTAGTGCTTTTGATCGGATCGTCCTGTTCCGGCGCTGCCACAGAAACAGATCAAGATAAATCTTCAGCGATGCTGGTTCCAAATGTAGTAGGCATGGAATTGGAAGATGCCAAAAGCGCCATCAAGGCGAGCGGGCTGGAAGTTGGAAATATAGAATACATAGAGGGTGATGATTCTGGTAAAGAAGTTATCACCAGGCAGGATCCGCAGCCGGGTGAGGAAATAAGTGAAGGTGAACAAATCAACTTAACAATAACTGTAGCGACAAATTGAAAAAATGATGAGAAGAACCCCCTGCGGAACGGTATCTCTTGGAAGTAAGTTTTTCAGCAGAAAAGGAGATGTTATACATGAGGAAGTGGAATGTTTTACATATCGGAATCATTTTGCTGGTGTTCGCTATTATATCCTTGAATGTTCTGATGATTTTAGGTTCAGTTTTGAATCCCATACTTTATACTCGTGATTATGTTATGATTCCGGGAATCCGAGCTTTTATCGAAGCATATAACCTCTGGTGGCTGGTAATAGAACTTGCACTTATAGGCGTATGTGGCGCCTATATGGTATATTGTGGAGTGAAGAGGAGAAAATCGGGCGAGGAGTGGTTGATATAGTGAGAAAGAGAAATATACTGAATCCAGCGTTAATAATTGCCTTAATCACTTTGTTCCCATCGAAGGTTTTTGCGGATTCCTCTTGGATATGGATCTCCGAAAAAAGACCTTTTGACATCCTGCCGTGGGTCGCAATCGGCACGATACTCATAGAATGGCTTAGCATATGGTTGATACCGAAGACCGGTCATTGTTTGAGAGTGCTTGGCATAGTCATGATCGCCAACGCAGCATCGTTTATATTGCCTTATGTTTTTCTGAAATCTGAACTTTCGTGGTATGGGACATTCGATCACATACTGGACTCCGGTCCTAATTATATAGTAAGCGGAGTGTTTCTTCTGCTCACGATTATAATTGAGATGCCTATTGTCTACAATGTGTTAAAGAGTAATGTGCAGAGCAAGAGAATGTTGCAAATCACCATAATAGTATCAAATATCATCACGACTGCCGGCGTAGCAGTGATCGAAAGACTGATTACAGAAGGGCACTGGTAGAGCCGTAAACAAGTATTATTGCATAGACAGGAGGATACACAGAGTGAGATCTGATAAATATAAATCGGTTAGTGACAGAGATCTGGCCGAACAATATTTTGCTGTGGATGATGGTGATAAATTATCTGTTGAAGCTGAGATCATTACTCGTTTCATAGATGCCAAAGCGAAGCAAAGGATAGCTAAAGCGGTCGCGAAGAGCATGATACCAATAGTGATTGGCGCATATATCGGTGGTATGCTAGGAAGCCTGCTTAAAAGCTATGCAGGGAATATAGGAGAACTGTTGCTTGAATCTATAGGCCTTCTTATTGGAGCCCTCATAGTAACAGCGTTTATGATGATATATACAATAATTAAGAACAAAAAGAACGAAAGTTAGCTGATTATTACAGGAGCAGGCAAGATGGAAAAAGAAAAGCTACTGACTGTATTGTTTATGATGATTGTCTCTTTCGCATGTGCCTTTTTAGGCTGGTTCGTGTTCGATGCTCTTTTTGCTTCTGCAGATATAGGCGTTGCATTGGGGTTTTTGCTACCTACGCTTGTTATATACTGGATATCTAAGCTGTTTCCATCTAAATAAGCATAAGAGCAACTACTTGTGCAGAGAGGGAGTTTAAAAGCGATGACAATCGAGATAAAAGAAAAAGGATCAGAGGCATTTTACAGAGAAGTTGTGAGTGTCACGACTCAATACCAGCGGCTGATAAAGAAACCTGATCTAAAGTATCGTGATCTATTTAAATCATACCGGAGTATGGGATTGTGCATGGCCGTTCTGTTTGGAATGCAGCTCTGGCTTGGGGCTCTCGATGGCTTTAATGCGCTGAGGATCACTGCCCTGACAGTAGTCGCAGTTGTTGTTTTTGTGGTTTTCCTGTATGACCGCATGATGAGATAACTTGTCAAAGGTTATATTGAGGATGAGAGACCGTCTACTGTTATCATGGATGACGGTGGTATCGAGATCAATAAATGTAACGCACAGATAGTCAGATTAGCTTGGGATAACATCGCTTTTGTAAGAAAATTCAAGGAATCTATCTGCTTTTTTGCTAAGGACAATTCAAGGATCGTACTAGCTGTGACCACAGAATATGAGCAGGAGATAATGAAATATTTTGATGACAACGGTATCGACATTATCAGAGTGTAGATCAATGCAAACGAAAAACGATAAGAGCACAAGAATATATAACATTTTGATGCCTATTTGGCTGTTGGTTTTCTTCCCATCATATCTGTGGCTGATACTGATTCCGGCGAATTACCTGATTGACAGGATAGTACTGAGGTGGAGTCTCGGTGATATGCCGGACAAGGGAGTGTTCTGTAGAAAGAATACTTGGAAAATTTGCCTTGCAGGATTTTTAAGTGACTTTGTCGGAGCGATAGTATTGTATTTAATCGCTATGATACTGGCAGGGTGGGGAGGCGATGGTACTTCATTTATTGAAAAGGCCGGTGATGCAATAATGCTCGATCCATTCAAAAACATATTGGCGGTATTGCTCGTAGCTGCCGCTATAGCACTTTCTGCTGGCTGCATCTATAAGCTGGACAAAAGCATTCTGAAAAAAGCCGGCCTGGATATGGAGCAGGCAAGAAATTCAGCGATAAAGCTTGCTGTTATAACAGCACCGTATGTATATCTTATTCCTTCAAAGCTGTTTTATTGAGGAGGGCTTTAATTCAGATATGAGCTTCCATGGCTTCGCTTTCATATTCCCTTTAATGTTCGTTCTCGTGTTTTCGCTTGTGGCGTTCACCTTCATAGTTACTTTGGTACGTGGAGCTTCTGAGTGGAACCGAAACAACCATTCGCCAAAGCTAAATGTGGAAGCAACATGTGTATCGAAAAGGACAAATGTTACACACCACAGTGAACCGGTAGCAAATGATTTCAGCGGGGCGCATGGATATACACACTCATCGGATACAGCTTACTATGCTGCGTTTGAAGTGGAGAGTGGTGACAGAATAGAGTTCCGCATAACAGGGCTACAGTATGGCGAGTTAAAAGAAGGTGATACCGGAGTCTTGTCATTTCAGGGAACAAGATATCTTTCATTCGAGTGTCATGTGCCTCAGAACGAGGATATTGATTTTCATATAGAGCAAGGCAGTGACGTGGATGTTACCATCGAATGAAAGCAATTTCTATGGGTAAAGAATTAATGAGCAACTGCAAAAAAACCATATTAAAAAATATGCTTGTGGATATGATTGTTGCAACAGTTTTGGCTGCGGCGATTCTTTTCTTCATAAGACCTACGATAGTTAACGGCGAGTCCATGGCGAATACACTTCATAACGGGGATTATTTGATTATGGCAAGGCAAGCTTATAGCAAGCATGATCCCGAAAAGGGCGATATCGTAATTATACAAAGCACACTTACAGATTGTGAGTCAGGAAAGGATAAATTTATAGTCAAGCGCATTGTCGGGGTACCTGGTGATATAATAGCCATCAGAAACAATACCCTTTACTTAAATAATCAGAAATACATCGAAGAATATACAAAGGACGGAGTCACACCTGCTGTAGATATCCCTGGCGATGGAAGCAGCGTGGCCGTTCCAGAGAGCTGCTACTATGTGCTTGGAGATAACCGGTGCAATAGTATTGACTCCCGAAGTCGCGACGTTGGATTTATAAACAGAAGCGATATCAAAGGGAAAGTAGTGGTAAGGTTGTATCCGTTTAGTAAAATACGGAGCTTTTGAATAATGGGAAGTGTCCAGGAGAGATCACTCAAGAAGATGGAATAAAAGATATGGTATATTCTAATCGCCAATGTGCATGATAGAGCTAATAAATGTATCAAAGGAATATAAGAAGTCAAGAATCCGGGTTTTATCCAATACAATGTTTAACGTAGAGGAAGGCCGTTTTTATGCTGTCATGGGATCTTCAGGGAGCGGAAAAACAACATTGCT
>CADBCZ010000060.1:0-1751 GCA_902793335.1 uncultured Lachnospiraceae bacterium | reverse complement strand
AGAACCGAAATGGCAGATTTCAGGCTGAATAATGTTGGTATTGTGTATCAGAATTACAATCTTATTGATTGCCTGACACTAAGAGAGAACATCCTTCTGCCTTTACACAATAAGGATATTGATCCATCAGAGCTTGATTATGTTTCAGATAAAATTGCAGCAAAACTAGGTATAAGAGATATTTTGGATCGTTATCCGCACGAAGTATCCGGAGGAGAACAACAGAGAGCTGCAATTTGCAGGGCTATTATCAATGAGCCTAAGGTGATCCTTGCTGATGAGCCGACAGGCAATTTGGATTCAAAGTCTACAACTGCTGTAATGGAGTGCTTTGAGAAGCTGAATAAAGAGGATGGCATCACGATCCTGATGGTCACACATGATCTGTATACTGCAAGCTATTGCGATAAGGTCATGCTTTTCAAGGATGGCATTATCACCGGCAGCCTTGATCGCGATGGAATGAGCAGGAAAGAGTTTTACAGGCATATTCTGGCCGGGCTTGAGCTTGGCGAAATATATGAATAACGAATTGTTCCGCAAAATGATGAAATCAAACATCAGACAGTACAGGCTGTTTGTTCTATGCAATACAGTCCTTGTTATGGTCTGCTATTTTTTTGGAGGGATATATTTCAATAATATGTTCACGTCCGACAGGTATGTGAACTCAATGATCTCGTCAAATATCATTACTCCTACAGTTGTGGTGTTTGCCTTCGCGGTATTCTTCATTCCTTATACTCATTTTTCGTTCAATCTTCAGAATGAACGAAAGTATGGAATCATGGAAGCTACCGGGGTGAGCTGGCGTGACCTATGGAAATTTGTGCTGATGGAAAATGCATTACTGGCAGGGTGTTCCTTGATACTTGGGCTTGCCAGTGGAATAATGCTGCTTACGCTGTTTTTCAAGGTTTTTGTAAAGATAATCGGGATAGAGTTCAACTTCCCCGCAATCAGCATCAATAGCGTTCTTCGACCTTCGTTTGCACTTCTTATTATATACATACTGACCGTTATCGCCATTGTGATTAGACTTTCAAGGATCACCGTGAAAGAAATGATCGAAGACAGCAAGAAGGTCAGAATAGGAAAATCTTCTAGTATAGTTCTTCTTTTGACTGGGCTCACAGCTATCTGCTATTCCATTATAGGGGTATTCTTCATCTTTGATCAGACAAATACTAATAGGTTGATCGTTTATTATGTGGTCATGCTGATTGGTATATACCTAATGATTTCAAATTCTTATGTATTGATGATCTGGCTGAAGAAACATAGACCAATCATATTCTTTTCGATATGCCTGATCAGTTTCGTGGTGTTTTTCCAAACATTTTCAGTTTACTGTTCAAAACTGATGGTGAGAAATGCATTAAATGATAATCCTTTTCATATTGCATATATAGAATGTGAAGACGGAGAGTATCCTTCTGAAAAAGATTTAATTGCTTATGCTGAGAAAGCTGGTGCAGTTATTGATAAAAATGCTGCAATTCCAACTATACTGGACGGCTGTTTTATTATCTCTCAGAATGTTGCAAACGGTAATCTTGGAACGGACTGTAATATTGAGGACGGAGAATGTGTCGTATATACACAATATGATCTTCATGACGGATATCCGCATGATGAGTTCTCAAGGGATAAATTAATGGTCAATGGGTCGGATGAACTCAGTGTCAAGGAAGTGAATTATTCCAGTCTGATCAATAACGGGCTCACTCCTCAGAATATAATAATAGTCA
>CADBCZ010000059.1 GCA_902793335.1 uncultured Lachnospiraceae bacterium | reverse complement strand
GCATCTAAGCGTGAAGCCCCCCTCAAGATGAGATATCCCTGACACAAGTCAATAAGACCCCTTGAAGACTACGAGGTAGATAGGCTGTAGGTGGAAGTGTAGTAATGCATGTAGCTGAACAGTACTAATAGGTCGAAGGCTTATCTTTATTCCAAATATGTTTAAGTCAAATATTTCTGTGTGAAGTTCTGAAGGTACATTTAAATAAATATGTATTTTGTAAGATTACTGCTTTTGTAGTAATCTAAATCTATACTTAGGGGATTGGTCAAATGGTATGATAGGGGTCTCCAAAACCTTTGGTGGGAGTTCGATTCTCTCATCCCCTGCTTTAAGAAATGATCGTCAGGCTTTTTTGAGCCTGACGATTGTTTTTATTTACAAATAACATTGTTTTAAGTTTTATAAATATAGTTTAATTATTTGTAACTAATGAATGAATTATGTTAATAGTAGGAGATAAGTATGTTAATTGAAACAGATCGACTTTTTATAAGAGAATATAGGGAAGACGATTTCAATGATTTATATGAAATTATGTCTGATCCTGAAACAATGATTCACTATCCTAAACCGTTTGATATAGATAGAACAAAACATTGGATAAAATGGAATCTGGATAACTACAAGAAGGATGGATTCGGATTATGGGCATTGATTTTAAAGGAGAAGGAAGAATTTATCGGAGATTGCGGTGTTACTATTCAGAATATTGATGGTTTATTAGTTCCGGAGATAGGATATCATATTAATAAAAAATACTGGAGACATGGCTATGCGAAAGAGGCTGCTTTAGCAGTTAGAGATTGGATTTTTCAAAATTCATGTTATAATGTAATTTATTCCTATATGAAGTATACAAATATCGGTTCGTATTCTACAGCAGAGGCAATCGGAATGAAAAAGGTTAAGGAATATTTTGATCCTCAAAATACTATATCGTATGTATATGCAATAACACGTAAGGAATGGGAATTTGAAATACACTAATAGTAGTAAGATGAATTGATTAATCACAAAGAAGATGGAGGTAGAATTATGGTTAAGCATGTAATACTTTGGACATTGAAAGAAGATTTAGGTGCAGATGCAAAACAGAAAGTTAAAGTAGGAATTAAAGAGGGATTAGAAGGTCTTAAGGGAGTTATTCCGGGATTGATTGAAATTAAGGTTAATACTAATCCATTACCCAGCTCGAATTGTGATCTTATACTGGATTCTTTATTTGAAGATGAAACTTCTCTAAGGGATTATGCTGTTAATCCGAATCATGTAGAGGTTGCGGATACAAAGGTCAGACCGTATACAATAAGCAGAGTTTGCATGGATTATGAAATATAAAAATATACATAGGTGTAGAATGAAGGATTATCTGTATTTTTGGTAAAGAATGAATTGATACTCATTACTTTTATAAAATTAACTGTAGTTAATATTTTGTTTAAAAAGTATTCGTTATGGGAGGAGTTACGATGATAACAAAAAGAGGAGCTACAGGAGTTCTTATCCTGGGATGTCTTTTGGGTATAAGTTTATTTGCATTGCAGTGTAAGACGCATGCAGCCGGTAAGTCAGGAACAGTTAACATGACTGGGAATATCAAAGTTAAATCTGATAAAGGCAGAAAATTAAAGTCATCAGAAATTTCTGCATTATCAGGTTCAACATTTAAACTGCTTGATAATATCATTAAAAATGAAGATAAAGATAAAAATGTACTAATTTCTCCTACATCGATATATTTTGCGTTTGGCATGGCTGAAAATGGTGCAAAGAAGTCCAGTAAGAAACAATTGGAGAAAGTAATCAATGGTGGCGTTAAATCGGATGATTTTAACAAGGTACTTGCAGGTACAAGAAAACGTATGCTGCAGGATAATAGTGTAAAATGGAATGTCGCTAATTCAGTCTGGTACATAAAGAGAAAGGATGTCAGGGTTAAAAAGCCATTTCTTAAGAAGGTAAAATCATATTATGGTGCCGAGGTGTACAAGGCACCATTTAATAATAGGACACTTAAGGATGTTAATCTATGGGTTAAGAAAAATACCAATAAAATGATTCCAAAGATTCTTGACAGAATTAGTAAGGATGAAGTGATGTACATTATTAATGCCATAGCCTTTGAAGGTGAATGGGGAGAGCAGTTTAATGATGGTCAGGTTATTAACAATCAGAATTTTACCAATTCTGACGGTTCTGTATCCAAAGTTACGATGCTTACCGGGAAGGAAAACTCATATTTTGAGATTAACGGAGCTTATGGATTTAAAAAGAAATATAAAGGTTACAATTATTCTTTTGTGGGAATTATGATGCCTGAAAATGTTAGACCATCAGAGTTTATTGAGAAGCTTGCAAAAGATGGTAATGCTTTTTCAAAGGAAATTAAAAATATGGAAAGTGCAAATGTTGTCATTAAATTTCCGGAGTTTTCATATGATTATGATATCGAGATGTCCGAGGTGCTTAAGGACATGGGAGTTTCGGATGTCTTTGATGCAGATAAAGCCAATCTTTACAACATGTTTGAAAAGGCAGATGACTATAATTGTTACTTTAGTAAGGTCATTCACAAAACTCATATAGAAGTTGATAAAAATGGCACCAAGGCTGCAGCGGTGACCGCTATTGCATTTGAAAAGGCAACTTCAATATACAGACCCCAACAGCAGATTGTAATAACCCTTGATCATCCGTTTGTATATGCTATTGTTGATGATACAATAAATCTCCCTGTTTTTGTGGGAGTACTAAATCATTTTGACTAAATTATAAAGAGTTAAGTTCTAAAAAACACAAATTTGACACAAATTAATTAAATTTAGGGCTTGATTTTTTGAGAAAAAGAGGTAAAATAATATCTATGTTAGCACTCGGTGAAAGTGAGTGCTAACGAGAAGAATTATATTGAAGCCATAGTGGCTTAAGAAGGAGGAATAATAATGAAGTTAGTTCCATTGGGATCAAGAGTAGTACTTAAAGAGTGTGTTGCTGAGGAGACTACAAAGTCTGGTATCGTACTTCCTACTGCTTCGCAGGAGAAACCACAGTACGCTGAGGTTGTAGCAGTTGGACCAGGTGAAGTTGTAGATGGCAAAATGGTTGAGATGCAGGTTAAGGTTGGAGATAAGGTTATCTATTCGCGCTACGCAGGTAATGATGTAGAGCTTGATGGTGAAAAATTCATCATTGTTGAGCAGAAGAACATTCATGCTGTTGTAGAATGATAATTAATATATTTTGACAGCATTTAATATTCGATGAATATTTATAAAAATGATGGACAGAATGATATTACAATTATAAATGAAACGAATCGGAGGTTAATAAAATAATGGCTAAGGAAATTAAATTCGGAGTAGAAGCTCGTAAGGCATTAGAATCAGGTGTTAATCAGCTTGCTGATACAGTAAGAGTTACATTGGGACCTAAAGGAAGAAACGTTGTACTTGCAAAATCATTTGGTGCACCACTTATCACTAATGACGGTGTTACTATTGCAAAGGATATAGAACTTGAAGATGCATTCGAGAATATGGGTGCTCAGATTGTTAAAGAGGTTGCTACAAAGACTAATGATGTAGCAGGTGACGGTACTACAACAGCAACAGTTCTTGCACAGGCTATGATTAATGCGGGTATGAAGAACTTGGCAGCAGGTGCTAATCCTATCATTCTTAGAAAAGGTATGAAGAAAGCTTGTGATACAGCAGTTGAGGCTATCTCAGAGATGAGCCAGACAATCAACGGTAAAGAGCAGATTGCAAGAGTTGCATCTATCTCAGCAGGTGATGAGACAGTTGGTGAGATGGTAGCAGATGCTATGGAAAAGGTTTCTAACAACGGTGTAATCACTATTGAAGAATCTAAGACAATGAAAACTGAACTTGATCTCGTAGAGGGTATGCAATTTGACCGCGGTTACATTTCAGCTTATATGTCAACAGATATGGAGAAGATGGTAGCAGAGCTTGACAATCCATATATTTTAATTACAGATAAGAAGATTTCCAATATTCAGGATATTCTTCCAATTCTTGAACAGATTGTTCAGGGTGGACAGAAACTCCTTATCATTGCAGAGGATATCGAGGGTGAAGCTCTTACAACACTTATCCTTAATAAGCTTCGTGGAACATTCCAGGTTGTTGGTGTTAAGGCTCCCGGATATGGTGATAGAAGAAAAGCGATGCTTGAGGATATCGCAATTCTTACAGGTGGTAAGGTTATTACTGATGAACTTGGACTTGATCTTAAAGAGACAACACTTGATGACCTTGGCCGTGCTAAGAGTGTAAGAGTTGAGAAAGAGAATACTATCATTGTTGACGGTGCAGGTGAAGCATCTGCAATCGAGGGTAGAGTTAGTCTTATAAAGAGCCAGATTGAAGAGACAACATCTGATTTCGATAGAGAAAAATTACAGGAAAGACTTGCTAAGCTTGCAGGTGGTGTCGCAGTAGTAAGAGTTGGTGCTGCTACAGAGACAGAGATGAAGGAAGCAAAGCTTCGTATGGAAGATGCTTTAGCTGCTACAAGAGCTGCAGTTGAGGAAGGTATCATTTCAGGTGGTGGATCAGCATATATCCATGCAAGTAAGGAAGTTGAGAAACTTATCGAAGGTCTTTCAGGAGATGAGAAGACCGGTGCTGAGATTATTCTTAAGGCGCTTGAAGCTCCATTATTCCACATTGTAGCAAATGCAGGACTTGAGGGTGCTGTAATAATTAATAAGGTAAAAGAGTCTGACAGAGGTGTTGGATTTGATGCTCTTAGAGAGCAGTATGTTAACATGATTGAAGCAGGTATCATTGATCCTGTTAAGGTTACTCGTTCAGCATTACAGAATGCAACTTCAGTTGCGTCAACGCTCCTTACAACAGAGTCAGTTGTAGCAGATATTAAAGAAGATACACCTGCTATGCCTCCTATGAATGGTGGTATGGGTGGAATGATGTAATCATTTTATCGCTTATGTTTCGAAGTCCGCATGCGTTTGCATGCGGATTTTTTCTGTAAATTTGGCTTGTATGCGAAACTCTTTTGAATCTTTTACGCATAGCAGTTTATTTAATAATAATATAATTAATCTTAATTGTACGTTCATCATACAAACAGCTTAAACAAACCTCAATTTCATAGCAATTTGTAATGTGGCTTTTCCTCGTCAAATATTTTCCAACGTATAATATCATCCAAAACTATACATGCAATTGATGCAAACATCCAGATGAGGGAAAAAGCAGGACAAATCTGACCATGTAAATTGTAGGGGAGTTTAGAGTAGTCCCAAACATGAAGATGAAGTCTTATATTTACGATGTAACCGGTTATTAATTCCAAAAGTGTTATTATGCATGTTGATATTAATATCTGTGAAATGATTGAAATTTGAAAATTACTTAGCTGATTGATCATGCCACAAAGAATGAATGCGAATCCTCCACATAGAATCATTGAAAAATGCGAATATCCGCGAAAAAGTATCTCAATATAAAAATATGTGAAGCCACCAATTACAAATAAAAACAAATATTTTAGAAATATTTTTGTATTCACATCAAATCTCCCGGACATTTTAATAAAGTATTAGTGAAGATAGTATGTGGATGGGAGATTAAATATATTCATGTATATAGAATGATTTAATATAGTAAAATAAGATTTTGTTAGATATTGATTATCATTAAGATGAACAATAAGAATGACGACCGGATTCTACATCATGGGAGAATCCGATCGTCTTAATAACCGTATATGTGATAATATAAATTCAATTAATAATCAAGCGGTGTCATCTTAAGTCCTTTGTACATTCGGGTATAAAAACTAATCTCATCCTGATAAAGGACATATCCCCTTGCACCGTCTTTAACAACATATGCATACTTGTTCTTCTGTACGTTCATGTATAATACTTGTTCGACATTAAGTTCTTTTGCTTTAACTTCGGCTGTATAGGAATTCAGTGGTTCAAGCTTATATTTCTTAATCGCCTGCTCGACTGTCATATATAATCCTCCCAAATTTTTAATTGACAAACCTTTAAATTTATAGATAATAATATATATTCTTGTATAATAGTATATTGTTAATTGTGTACAAAGTCAATTAGATATGTTGCACAAATACTGTTGCTAATGTTAAAACTATTGTAAAAAATATTAAGCAATATACAGGTTATAATAAGAGGAGTTGAAATGGTACAGAATACGAATTTCCAGTTAATAATGGAAAAAGAGCTTAATGTAATACAATCTGATATACTGCAGGGAAGGAAACCGCCTTCGTTATTGTTGCATGGATGTTGTGCTCCATGCTCATCTTATGTTTTAGAGTATCTTAATAAGTATTTTTTGATAACGAGTTTCTATTATAATCCCAATATTTCTGAGGAAGTGGAATATATAAAGCGTGTAAATGAGCTCAACAGACTAATTGAAGAAATGCCTGTGATTAATGAGGTTAATCTTATGATAGGGCGTTATGAGCCGGAAGAGTTTGAGAGAGCAATTAAAGGGCTTGAGAATCTTGGTGAAAAGAGCAGGCGATGTTACGCTTGCTATGAATTACGAATAAGAGAAACTGCGAAAACTGCAGCAGATGAAGGTTTTGATTATTTTACGACCACTCTTTCAATAAGTCCACACAAGAATGCCGGTTGGCTTAACGAGATTGGTGAGAGACTGGGAGAGGAATATGGAGTTAAATATTTATATGCCGATTTCAAAAAAAGAAACGGATATAAAAGATCAATAGAACTATCCAAAGAATATAATCTGTACAGGCAGGATTACTGTGGATGCAGATATAGTAAAGCAGAAAACATTAATAAAAGACAACAGGAGGGAAATAATTGTGATAGTAGAACCTAAGGTAAAAGGATTCATATGTACAACTGCTCATCCGACAGGATGTGAGAAAAATGTAGAAAGACAGATTGAATATGTCAGAAATAAAGGGCGTATTAAAGGAGCTAAAAAAGTTCTTGTTATAGGTGCTTCGACCGGTTATGGTCTGGCATCAAGAATAACCTGTGCTTTTGGAATGAATGCCTCTACAATTGGAATTTCGTTTGAAAAAGAAGCATCAGGAAAGAGGACTGCCACCCCCGGATATTATAACAATAAAGCATTTGATAAAGCAGCTGCCGATGCAGGATTATATACAAAGACAATTAATGGAGATGCTTTTTCTAAGTCGTTGAAAGATGAAGTTATTGATATTATTAAAAATGATTTGGGAAAAGTGGATATGGTAATATATTCTCTTGCAGCGCCGAGAAGAACAACAGCGGATGGTACTACATATACATCTACATTAAAAACAGTCGGGGAAGCATTTACGCAAAAGAATTGGAATCTTAGAGATAACACTGTAAGTGACGCAACTATTCCTGTTGCAAGTGAAGATGAAATTTTGTCTACGGTTAAAGTTATGGGTGGAGAGGATTGGAAGGAGTGGATAGCTGCATTGGTAAATGCTGATGTGATAGAGAAAGATGCGGTGACTCTGGCTTATTCTTATATAGGTCCTAAGCTTACATATCCTATATATCATGAGGGTACTATTGGTCAGGCGAAAGCCCATGTATCTAAAACGGCAGAAGAAATAACAGGAGAGTATTCTGACAAGGGAATTAAAGCCTTTGTGTCTGTTAATAAGGCGTTGGTAACTCAGGCAAGTGCTGCTATACCGGTTGTACCATTATATCTGTCCGTCCTTTACAAGGTGATGAAGGAAAAGGATTTACACGAGGGCTGTATAGAACAAATGGATAGATTATATCGTGAAAAAGTATACACGGATGCAGGTGTATTGATTGAGAAGGATGGCATGATTCATGTCGATGATCTCGAAATGAGAGAGGATGTTCAGGAAGAGGTAATGAGTATCTGGGATAAGATTGACAGTGATAATTTATTGACACTTGCCGATACTGAAGGTTACTGGATGGACTTTTATAATATGTTTGGATTTAAGATAGAGGGCGTTAATTACGCTGAAGATGTAGAAGTGTAAAAAACTGTTAATATAAAAGGAGAGTGAATACATAAACATGTTACACTCTCCTTTTATAAACATATAGGTTTTGACAGTTTTTTTATCTGTACGAAACGGTAATCTGAAAATTCGACTTAACTTCACAATCAATGAGGTCTGCTAATTGGAAAGCGGAGTCTTTGAGTTCTTTAATGTCATCGTTTGTCACACCGGCATATTTTAAAACAAAATCTATATATTGTTGTGCAAGGTTGTCCGGCGTAACCTGCTCGTCATCAAGACATTTGATTAATCTGTAACGAACAGCTGACATACTGTTTGCGATTAGCAATTCAGTTGTGCTATCCATCATTGAATAATCATTGTTTAATCCCTTTATTATGGATTTCTCCTGCTCAATGTCATATAAGATATCGGAGTTTTCATTAATAAGATCACAAGAAAATTCTCTTAAATGTTTGTTGTTAAACAGACGATAAAATATGATAATATGAAATGCGGAAACAAGGTCATCAGATAACTCGTTGATATCCAGTAATCCATCGGCTTCATCTATAGCGGTATTGATTATCTCGTTATATACTGAAACTGCAAGAGCAAGCTTGGTATTGAAATGATAAGGTATCAGTGCACGATTGATATTTAGTAAAGCACTGATATCATTGTATGTAGTACTGGTGTATCCTTTTTTGTAGAATAGTTTTCGGCTGCCTTTAAGGATAGCAGCTTTAGTTTTATCCCCCACAATATATGTTCCTGCCATATAAAGCCCCTCCTTGTAAAGTAATGTAAAATAATAGTTTAATTATATTCCATTTGTTTGATACTTGCAAGAATAACTTGTCTGTAGTATAATATTTTATAATTGTGTATCAAAGTGGTTAACTCTGTGCTTTTTTAAGGAAAGGAGTGGTCATATGTTAGGTCCGGTTGGTATGAGTAACAGATATATTGTACCTGTTTCCAATGTCGATTACGTGACTCCTGTCAATGCGGATAATACTGTTGACAGCTCCGCAAGGGTTAAGCCCATTGAGTGTCAGACGTGCAAGAACAGAAGATATCAGGATGGTTCTGATGAGATGGTTTCATTTAAGACCGGCGGGCACATAGATCCTGCTGAATCCTATGGGAAGGTAATGAGCCATGAAAAAGAACATGTGATTAATGCAATTGCAGAAGGTAACAAAGAAAACAAGGAATTGGTTTCGGTAAGCGTCAATCTCAAGACAGCTATATGTCCTGAGTGTGGAAGAGCATATGTTGCGGGTGGAACAACCAACACCCTTATGAAAACCTATGGTTCTGATCCATACAGTAAGAATCAGAAAGCATTCGAGAGTGAGGCAGCTAAGGGTAACCGGATTGATGCGAGTGCATAAGACATTAAGTAGGCTATAAGTTAAAGACATACATTCGGAGTATTTAATTATATTGATGTTATTATAATTACAAATGTGCCATATGATATATGGCACATTTGTTGTGATTGGAATAGGAGAAGGATATGAGTTACGCTGACGATCTGTTTATTAAAATGTGTACTGACATTATTGAGAATGGATGTAGTACTGAGAATGAAAAGGTAAGACCTAAGTGGGAGGATGGAACCTTGGCATATACCATCAAGAAATTTGGCGTTGTTAATCGCTATGATTTATCCAAGGAATTTCCGGCAATAACTTTGAGAAAGACATATGTGAAATCTGCCGTTGATGAACTGCTTTGGATTTGGCAGAAGAAGTCCAATAATATTCATGATCTTAAGTCTCATATTTGGGATGAATGGGCTGATGAGGATGGCTCAATCGGTAAAGCATATGGATATCAGATGGGGGTCAAACACAAATATAACGAAGGTATGATGGATCAGGTTGACAGAGTGTTGTACGATCTTAAGAATAATCCATTTTCACGAAGAATAATGACTAATATCTATGTTCATGCTGATCTTTCGGAGATGAATCTGTATCCGTGTGCGTATAGTATGACATTTAACGTGACTAAGAAACCGGGACATGATAAACTTACGTTAAATGCTATTCTTAATCAGCGTTCTCAGGATGTATTGGCTGCAAATAACTGGAATGTTGTTCAGTATGCAGTTCTGTTGTATATGTTTGCTCAGGTGAGTGATATGGAACCTGGAGAATTAGTTCACGTTATAGCTGATGCGCATATTTATGACAGGCATATAGATATTGTTAAGGAACTTATTAAGCGTCCTACATTTCCTGCACCGAAGTTTTCACTTAATCCGGAGATTAAGGATTTCTATGATTTTACTACGGATGATATTATAATTGAGAACTATCAGGCGGGAGAACAGATTAAGAATATTCCTATAGCGGTATAAAAGTTATAATAGATTAATATGTAGTTTAGGGGAGATAAAGATATGCAGTTGATTGCGGCGGTAGATAATAATTGGGCAATAGGCAATGGAACAAAATTACTTGTAAGAATTCCAGAAGATCAGAAGTTTTTCAGGCAGATGACGATGGGACATGTTGTGGTGCTGGGCAGAAAGACCCTGGATGAGTTTCCGGGTGGAAAACCTCTTAAGGGTAGAACCAATATAATAATGTCTCGTGATCAGAATTATAAAGTGGAGGGAGCAGTTGTTGTTCATTCTAAGGAGGAACTGTTTGAAGAATTATTTAAATATGATTCTGATGATATATTTATAATCGGTGGTGAGAGTATATACAAGATGCTTTATCAGTACTGTAATACAGCTCATATCACCAAGATCGACTACTCATATCAGGCAGATAAATATTTTCCGAATCTCGATAAGGATTCTGATTGGAAGATTACTGCGGATAGTGATGAACAGACATATTTTGATCTGGAATACTACTTTTTGAAATACGAAAATGCATCCCCAAAACCAATAAATTAATTGTAATAATGATTATTTGAGACGGCATTTTTATAAAATGCTGTCTTTTCGTTAAAAATATAAAAAAAATACACATATTTTTATGTAGTTTGTTTAAAAAGTGCTTTGTTAATTGTTAAAAATGTGCTATACTAGATTGAGACTTTTTATTGGGGAGGATTATGACTATGGCGGATATTATGCTTACGTCAGGAAGTAATTTTGAGGGGTACGAGATTGTCGAATATCTAGGTTTTGTGAATGGTCAGATTGCGCTTAGTTCCAGCTTTTTTAAGGACTTGTCTGCTAATCTGGCAGATCTTACTACACAGGAAAGCACAGCATTTACTAACAGACTGGTTAGTTCAAGTGAGAATGCTATAGAAAATCTCATCAAAGAAGCAGAGAATAAAGGGGCTAACGGTATAGTTGGCGTTGGACTTAATTATACTAATTTTTCGGCTGGATCAGTCGGTACAGTTGCATCGGGGACAGCGGTAATAATTAAGAAAAAGACACCATTACACAGAAATATAAAAACAAAGATATGTGTTTCTAATTACTATAATTTACTTATGCCACGTCCGGTAGAGATTACTTTTATGGCTGAGGATAATATTGTGAGTATTTCTCCTATTTTTTATAATTATAATCAGGATGAAATCAGAGCTGTAAGGTGTGATATCCAGCTTGTCAATTATTATGGTGAGAAGATGTTGTTGCAGGGAATAGATTTTGTCTTTGAAAAGAATAATGTTACCAGACTCAAAGCTGATTTTGTTGAGTGTAAGCTACATGTTAAGGATATTCCTCTTATCCGAGATGTTAAGGTTTTTGTTCGGAAATATGTTACTGAGAAGGGTGTGTTTGCTCCGGAAATAGATCCTATAGATATCAATATGTCAAGAAAACATTTAGAGAGTCTTAAACAAAAACGAGGTAAAGATGCTGTTGAAAAATATACCTCTGACGGTACAACCTGGATTTGTAATTGCGGATATATTAATGCAGCCGGAGATGAGGAATGTTCTATCTGTGGACGTAAGGAAGCAGATCTTTCGTCTAACAGTGGATTTGATTATGAGCAGATGACTAATAAAATGAAGGATCAGCCTAACGTAGAAGGTATGAAAGACATTTTATTGGAATATATCAAAAAGGGTGTCATTGATGCTAAGTATCGAATGGAACTTCTTGAAATTATGGAATCTGGCATACAGTATGAAAAAACCAGAGGAGATATGACAGAAACAGTTCTTGAGAAAGTGATCAGAGTATTTGAAAATTGATCTATACATGTTGATATGATGGAATGGAGGAAATTCAGTTGCTGAATCAGATTGTTTCGCTGCTCAAAGCCAGAGATTATAAAACTTTTATGGCTGCTGGCAAGATTGGTGTGTTTATAAAGGAATCGCATTCTGATTATAATATGATTATCCTATGTGCATATCAGAATGGATTTTCTTTTAATGAGTACGAAAGAATAAGACAGGCGGCAGAATTTAAGATAGTTACTAAGTACAAGAGGCATGTTAATTCATTATGTATAATTGTTAACAGAGATGGTATATTTGATGATTATTTGACAGATGTTGTTAACAGGATGAATAATGTATGGCTTATGGCCGGAGATACCGGAAGGATATATATCTATGAGAATCAACCTGCCGATTTTGATGACAGACTTAATGAATATCTTGAAAATAATTTGTTTAAAGAACATAATAACAATAAAGGTGATGTAACATTTAAAGTTACCCCTGTCAATATATTTATTGTAGCTGTTAATGTATTGGTATATTTGATAATACTGATAATTAATGGCGATGTATTTGCTACTTATGATGTGAATGTAATGCTTAAGATGGGTGCATCCTCTTATTCATCGTTTGTAAATGGACGATATTACGAATTGTTGACAGCTATGTTTTTGCATTTTGGAATTTCTCATTTATTCAACAATATGTTGCTTCTGACATATATTGGTTGTGAGTTGGAGAGGAGAATAGGTTCGTTTTCCTATACGATTGTTTATATTTTAAGTGGCATAATTGGAAATATAATATCGTTGTTATATTATAGCAGGATTGGTGAAGAGAGCGTAGTCAGTGCAGGAGCATCCGGTGCGATATTCGGAGTTCTTGGATGTTTAGCGGTTTATCTACTGATTAATCCGTCAAAAAACAGAAATCTTACAACCAGACGTTTACTCATTATGGCTGCGCTTACTATATATTACGGATTTACCAATATTGGTGTTGATAATGCAGCGCATATTGGTGGTTTTTGTTTTGGTCTATTTAGCGGTTTTTTGTTGTCAAAGATTTTTCATTATGATAAAATCAAGTATAAGAATAGAGTTTTTATGAGGTGACATTGTGAGTACGGGAATCAGCATATCAAGTATTAATCGTATTAAGGAATTAGCGGAAGAGAAGAAATATGCAGAAGCCTTAGAAATATTAGATACGCAGAATTTGGATAAATCAATTAATCCGCAGTTTTTGAGAATAAGCGGAGAGATTTTTAGAGAAAATAAAAGATATTATGACAGTCGAAGAATTCTTTTGAAATCGCATGAGATGGCTCCCGAGGGTACAAGGATAATTGCTGAATTGATACAGCTTTATCTTGAGCTTGGCTACTTTGCAAGAGCAAAGCGTTATTATGAACAGTATCTTTTCTATTCAACCGAAGAAGACGTACAACGTGATTATGTAGAGTATATGTACAAGAAAGCTACTGATTGTGATATCAAGGAACTTGCAACTATATTGATTCCTATTCTGGAAACTATGCCTGAGGATAAGTGGAATTTTGAAGCAGTTCTTTTGTACGACAAAATCGATAGGAAAGATAAGGCATTAGAGGAGGCCAGATATATACTTGAACACTTTAAAGAATCGGAATATATTAAACCTGTTATTGAATATATTGATGATAAACTTGATGTGGACGAGTATTTCTATATATATCCCAGAGAAGAGATTGAAGAAGATGAAGAATTATTTGGAGACCTTATTGAGAAAGAGGAACAGATTCTTTTAGCGGATCATTACAGGATGTTTCCTCCTGAGGCTAAGATAATTGTCGAGGCTGAGGATAAGGATGCAATTGATGCGAAACCTGTAAAAGAAAAGAAACATAAAAAACGACAGAAAACATCGAAGTCGGAAGAAAAAACAGAGGAAGTTGAAAAAACAGATGAGTCCGAGAATTCGGAGAAGCCGGTCTCGACTGATTCTTCCGAGGTTGAATTGAATGAGAATTCTACAGATTCAGGTAATGTATCTGATGAAGAAGAAATTAAGAAAAAGATACACTTAGATGAACAGTCTAAGAAGAAAGATAGAGAAGCTGCGCTGGAAAAGATACTTTCAAAGACCAGAAATATTGATAAAGAGGTCATTAAAGAATCTGCAAAACAAGTTGTTAAGAATGTTGGACAAGATACTAAGAAAGCAAAGAAACAGGTCAAAAAGGTTACTGAGACAGTTATTGATAATATGCAGAAAGCTACTGACACCCTGGGTGATGCTGTTGGTACGAACAGAGTCCAGAACATTTATGAAACTCCTAGTGAGGAGTTTGTAGATGGTATAATTGAAAGTGTCATAGAGACTCCAAAGAAATCTGTTGGTGAAGTTGTTACCAATGAAGAATTAGATGCATTGGTTCCGGATACTTTAGAAGCTATGAGCAGTGATGAGGTTGCCGAAATTGATGCTAGAAAAGAGGAGTTGGAACGCGCTGAACTAGAGGAACTAGAAGCCTCTATTAAGTCTGAGGAGGTAAAAAAGAGTAAAAGAAGAAGATTAAGAAGAACGAAAGTTGATGACGATATAGGTGAATCGGAAATTGAAATTGCTGATTTGACTGAGGAAGATGTTTCTGCTAAGAAAGATGATTCTGCAGATTCAATAATGGTTGGTGATTCGATTAAGAGTGAGGCTATAGCGTCGGTATCATTTAAAGAATTAAAAGAAAAATTCCTTGCTGCTAATGAAGAGGAGCCGGAAGATGAAGTTGAACCTCTTGATTCACTCGGGTTTATTTCTGTTGTTCAGTCTGATGTGGATGAACATATGTCAGATCAGGCTCCTGAAACCGCGGAGATTCTTCATCGTATGATTAATAACAGGGAATTTTACACAGGCGAAGATTCCAGAGGATTTGAGTCGAAAGCAAGTTATGAAAATCACGGATTTGAAGTTGAGGATTTTGACTTTAATGAATATTTAACTGAGTCAGAGGATGCTGTTGAAGAACAGACTGAAGATAAAATTTATAGAGTAGAAGAAATTTATACTGATAATTCAGTTGAAGAATTTGACGTATTTACAGCTGATAATGAGAAAACGATTGAAGAACCGATAACTGAGGTAGTTAAAGAGCCGATAAGCGAAGCAGTTGAAGAACCGTTTGCAGAGGCGGTTAAAGAACCGATAACTGAAGTGGTTAAAGAGCCGATAAGCGAAGCGGTTGAAGAATCGTTTGCAGAGGTGATTAAAGAACCGATAATTGAGGTAGTTAAAGAGCCGATAAGCGAAGCGGTTGAAGAACCGTTTGCAGAGGCGGTTAAAGAACCGATAACTGAAGTGGTTAAAGAGCCAATAAGCGAAGCGGTTGAAGAACCGTTTGCAGAGGCGGTTAAAGAACCGATAACTGAAGTGGTTAAAGAGCCAATAAGCGAAGCGGTTGAAGAACTGTTTGTAGAGATAGAAAAAGAGCCGGTAAACGAAATGGTGGATGAGCCGATTGAAGAAGTTGTCAATGAGCCGGTATCGGAAACTTTGGTAGAATCAGATAAGACAAAAGATATTGTTGATTTCAATAATAGAGACATGTTAAGGTTCCGGATTATTTTAACTGAAAATATGGTAAAAGGATTACTAGACTTAAAGGAAAGTAGATGATATAATATGGCAATGCAATATGGCGGAAATAGAAATTCACCGAAAGGCAATAGAGACAGTTCAGGGCTTACAGCTGAGCATGCAAACAGATTTGCGGCTATGAAAGCTGATGAAGAGCAGAGAGAAAGATATAGAGCTGAAGAAGAAGCAAAAATTCAAGCTGAAAGGCGGGTGCAGGAGAAAAATATGGATCAAACAGAAGCATTAATTGCAGCGATAAGAGCTCAGGTTGAAAAGGAGAAAGCAGAGAAAGCGAAGGCAGCGGGCTTGAGTGCGGCGGCTAATAATACGGCGAAAAAAGAAGAGGGCAAACCAAAGCCTACTTACAAGACCATCTCACCGGAGGAGCTGGCAAGGATAGAGGAAAAGAAACGTCTTAAACAGGCGGGTCAGATGCCACCCGAGGAGAATAAAGAAGGTTTGTCAGGAGGTTTGGGCGGATTATCAGGAGGTCCTACACTTTCAAACCCTAATGGTGATGGTCCTACACTTTCTGACATTAACAAGGGACAGCAAAGTCTTGGTAGTGTTGGACTTGGTGGAGGTCTTGGTATAGATATTACTCCTGCATCAAATGCAAAATCAAACGGTGAAGAGAGCACAATAACGCTAAACACTGATGAGATAAATGCTGCAGTAGAAAAATCACAAAGTAAAGATAAATCAGTAACGGAGTCAGTAAAGGTTATTGGTGGTAATAGTACAATAATAGTAGAAGATGATAGCGCTTCTTGGGGATCGGATACGTCAGGAACACAAGGTGAATTAGGTTGGGTTGACGCGGAAACAGGTTCTAAGATTACATCGGGAGATAAAAAAGGATCTGTTACTGATGATGATGGCAATCTGATTAGTGTAATACCTGTTAAACAGAGACCGGGTACATCTAGTAATGTACAAAGTGCTTATAATATTGATTTTGATGATGACGATGATGATGACGGATTATCTTTCATGACATCTGAGTCTATAAAGAAGGCAGAAGAAGAAGCAAAACGTAAAGAAGAAGAGGAAACGAAACGTAAAGCTGAGGAAGCTAAACGGAGAGCAGAGGCAGAAGAGGCAAGACGTAAGGCAGAGGAAGAAGCAAAACGTAAGGCAGAAGAAGAAGCAAGACGTAAGGCAGAGGAAGAAGCAAAGCGTAAGGCGGAAGAAGAAGCAAGACGTAAGGCAGAGGAAGAAGCAAAGCGTAAGGCGGAAGAAGAAGCAAGACGTAAGGCAGAGGAAGAAGCAAGACGTAAGGCGGAAGAAGAAGCAAGACGTAAGGCAGAGGAAGAAGCAAGACGTAAGGCAGAGGAAGAAGCAAGACGTAAGGCGGAAGAAGAAGCAAGACGTAAGGCAGAGGAAGAAGCAAAACGTAAGGCGGAAGAAGAAGCAAGACGTAAGGCGGAAGAAGAAGCAAGACGTAAGGCGGAAGAAGAGGCAAGACGTAAGGCGGAAGAAGAAGCGAGACGTAAGGCAGAA
>CADBCZ010000058.1 GCA_902793335.1 uncultured Lachnospiraceae bacterium | reverse complement strand
CGTTATAATATAGCTAGCATAATTAAAGTTAGGGAAGATGATATTAGTTATTACGAATTTCTCATCATACCTTTCTTCCAAATATGTACTAACATCATTTCGTATTGTTTCTTCTGAAGGATTCCACAATGCAATCCTTCTTGGTAGTTGAAATTTAATAGCCAACACTGTAGCGACCGACACCAGTACTACAAACAGCGTAACCAATATCATTATTATGCGAATTTTTTTATTTTTTAGAGGGGGATCATTATTATTTTTAGAATTATTTTGTTCATATGGTTCGAGATTCCAGATTGGGAAAACATCCTCATTTCTGTCATTATTTTTTGCTTCTTCATTCATGGATGTATTTACTCCTTGTATTTAGATTTTTGTTTTTCTACATCGATAATGGTAACATACTATATATATCTTGCATAGATGACATTTGTCACTATTTCAAAAAACGCAAAAAAATTAACTGTAGCTAAAATACAGTTTTAATTCTTAATCTTCTTATATATTATCTTTTTATCAAAAGACATAGTTTAGTTAGTTTACAATCCTTAAAGAATATAATCAACCATTATTAACAAAAGCGTTTTCCTAGTTGCTCATATTACACTGAGTTATATGTCAAAGCAACGCACAGCACAGATATGAATGAATATTTCGATGCGCACGACCTCTGGAAGTATATATAGAGTTTGTTGGCATTCAGTGAATGTATAGCGATGTCGGACATGGATGTCCGGCAAGCCTCGTCTGAGACAGGATGTCGAATACGAGGCGTTCGCGTATTATATCAATACCAATCCTGAATGCTTACAAACTCTTATATACGGACAGTCGGAGTAAGGTATCGGGATATTCATACACATCCGTGCGTCCGTCATGCTGCATTTAACATATCTTCAGAATTCATTAAAGGATTAACAAAATCCCTTGATGAATTCACTGAATATAACTTATCCTGATTTGCCAGAATCGCAATTTCATAAGTCTCAAAAAACTCATTTGAAAAGCCCTGACCATCAAATGATACACAGCGATCTACTGTTAAGTTATTGGCACAGATTGCAATGTATTGAGCCAGATTTCCACCCTTAGAATGACCCGTTACCGTTACCGTTATCGTTCCGTTTGTAGTCAATTTTGCTCCGATCCTATTTACGTAATCCAGTGCTTCCTTTTGAGAATTACTATCTGAAACTACAGCACCTTCACCATTATCATTCCATGTATATGCTCCATGAGTTCCCCTAAATACTATAACAGTCTCTTCTATCTCTTCTCCATTTTTTAGCGTGAAGCATGCTGCTCGGAAATTGGTGTTTTCTCTGTCGGGATCAGAATCTGCATCTACAACATCGGAGATGACAAGACTACATAAGACTTCGTCAGCCTCTATCGCTCTCAATACTTCTTTCCACTCGTCTTCTTTCATCATACATTGACCAGGATTATTTTTGTCTGACTGGTCTTCTGCAAGTTCATCTTTCCAATATTGAGAAATTTCTCCATTAAGAAGATCATTTATAACGTTTTCTACAGTCTTTACTCCTTTCAATTTTTCAAATATCCCTAAATAAATCAAATTATCCAACAATATTAATTGATAATTACTTAATGCCATGTGTTCTTACCTCCGTTTCTTCATCAAAAATATCATATTTTCCATACTTGTCTATAAAATAATCATAATTAACAAAATCTTTTCCATATTCCCCCAATTCATACTTTAAATCATTATTTGAAATCGAATCATAATTTTTATATATTATATCTACATCAAAAAATCCACTTACATTTCTTTCTGACATGTATCCCATCATTTCATTTATGCTTTTTAGTAATTCTTTATCGTCTTGTCTTTTATACGGAATACACACGTCAAACCACCCAGCACTATGCCATTCCGACTCTTTATTATTTAATAGTTCTTCTAAAGAATAATTCTTATCAGTATTACTTCTAATCCATTCTTTATAAAAACTAACATATACCTTATTCTCAGGAAAATATTCTCCCACAACATCCGATATATATTCCCTTAGTTCAGATAATAATCAATCAATCCCTTATTAACCCAACCGTGTATTGTTATCTTATAGTCTGACTTTTGAGGTTTCCCTTCCGGATATGCCGTTATAATATAGCTTGCATAATTAAAGTTAGGGAAGATGATATTGGTTATGACGAATTTTTCATCATATCTGTCTTCCAGATAAGCGCTTACATCCTGTCTTATGGTTTCTTCAGAAGGACTCCACAATACAATCCTTCTTGGCAGTTGCATCTTAAATGCCAGTACAACAGAAACCGATAACAATACAATAAGCATAGCTATCGATATAAGTATTATTCGCATATATTTCTTTTTCCTTGGGGGATCATTATTGTTTTTAGAAATTGGTGTTTCATATGTGTCCAGATTCCAGATATGGGCATCATCCTTATTCATGCCATTCTTTACTGATTCTTCATTCATGGATGTTCTCTCCTTGTGTCGTTGTTAATGTATTTTTACCCATAAGTAAATTTATCATATTTATATGTTTTTATATAGGTGACATCTGTCACTTTTTTATTATTTTTCAAAATCAATACTTTTAAAGCTTTCACTCAACTTACTCCATTTTTTCAATCCGATGCAACACTTCCCAAATAATTTGACACTACTATTATATAACCGTAAAATATCAATTAAAAATCATACCATAACTCAGGAGGTGAAATGATTGAATAAGGAAGAAATTACTGCTCATGTCCTACTTGCAAAAAACGGAGATACCGCTTCCTTTTGCAAGCTTTATGAGCTTTATTACAAAGATATGTATCGCTACGCCTACTATATGTTAGGCAACGAGACTGACGCGGAAGACGTCATAAGCGAAACAGTCTTAGACGCATTTACAGGCATCAAAAATCTCAAACATCCCGCCAAATTCAAGGCATGGATATTTCAGATTCTAACTACTAAATGCAAGCGCCAGATTGCTACATACATCAGTGACCGCAACAACAAAGAAGATGATGTTTTCGAAAACACTCTCAAAAAAGAGGATCATCCATATGCATCAAACATTGATGTTCAGAATGCATTTTCTGCTCTAAATGAAAATGAAAAGACCATTGTCTCAATGACTGTATTTTTCGGATATAACAGCAGGGAAATTGCAAAGCTTCTAAAGAGCAAAGAAGGAACCATTCGATCGTTAAAGAGCAGGGCATTCGATAAAATGTCTAAGTATTTAAAGGAGGATTTTGCATGAACGAACAGGATATTATCAAACGCATAGAAGAAGAAACAAAAGACCTGCCGATTCCTGAAAGCATCTCTCCTTCAAATATGGAGAAGATGTTAAATGAAAAAATGAGAGAACAGGATGCGCAGAGAGAAGGTGGCGCAGAAAATATACACCACTTCAAGACCCCCATGCCTTTTAAGAAACGCCTTGGTCTTGCAATGGCCGCGTGCTTTGGAGTTATCATAATAGGGTCAGGCGCCATGACACTTATTAAAAACAATACAGATAACTACAGTGCACCAAGCGACAGTGCCATGACCAAAGAGGCAGAAAGCGTATATGAACAAGCAGCCGATGAGACTTATGATGAGGAGAGCGTTGCTGATGATAGTTCTTACAAAGACGACTCTTCAAATGATGGGCTTACAGCAGGAAGTATTATCGCTAAGACAGACTATGATGATAAAGAGGAAACTGAGAATGTCAAGAACAACCTCGCATCCTCAGGAACAATCTCCAATCCTGGAAGCTATGAGGAATACTATGACGCAATGTATTACTCATATATGGATTCATCCAAAAAAAGCATATATGATAAAGGCTATGGATCAGACATCACAGAAGCTGCAATCGCAGAAGAGAACGCAGAGTATGTAGAATCTGAGGACTATGAAGAAGCCGCATCTGATGACGTTTCATTCTCAGATAATGCAGCATCAACAAGCACCGCTTCGGAAAGTGCCGCTTCAGAAAGTGCGTCGGCTTCCAAGAGCGCAGGAATCACATCAAATGCAGACAGCAGTACGGCAACAGGTGCAACGCGCAATAAAGAATTTTCTTCCACCAACACTCAGGAGAAGAATGTAGACGAAGGCGACATAGTCAAGACTGATGGTAATTACATCTATACCGCAAACAGAGCAGATTACTACATGACAGGTTCTGACAGTCCTTCCATAACCATAACCAAAGCTGCTAACGGAAAGCTCGGAAAGGTTGCTACCATACCGCTCTTTGATGATATCAACACCGAATATGACAAGAACTGTTATTTAAATGAATTCTATATTCACAACAATCACCTTGTTGTTCTTTACGATATGTCATCACAAATTAAGGGCAACAATTACGCACTTAACTATGTGTCCAAGACCATCATCGATGTGTATGACATCTCCGACAAGAGGAACGTCAAAAAAGTAAGCTCACAATCGCAGAGCGGAACATTTGAAAGTTCAAGAATTAGTGATGGCTTCCTTTATACCGTAAGCAGGTTTGATGTAAACAACAATATTTACGGCAACTACAAAAATGGCAGAGAAAACTATGCCGACTACATTCCAAGCATAAATGACGAAACCATCGCCTGCAAAGACATCTATTACAGCAGACGTCCCGAGGCAATGAACACATATGTAGTAACCGCCCTAAACCTTAAGAGACCGACATCATTTTCCGATGCAAAGTCAATCAGCTGCTCGGGCAGTGAAATGTATGTTAGCGACAACGCAATATATCTGTATGGCACCATTTTGGGAGAAATACAAAGAACTGAAATCTTAAAGATTGATTATAACAAAGGTAAAATGCATGTCGGCAACCGCACCGTTATAGCAGGCTACCTCTACGACTCATTTGCTCTTTCGGAATACAACGGTTATCTTAGAATCGTTGCAACTATACCCGCAAACAACTTTGTACTGTATAATTCCGATGTGTGGACAGACTCGAAGAAATCCGGATTTTCATTTAATATAAATGAAGATATAAATGCGGTATACGTGTTAGACAAAGACATGAACATGACAGGACGTATAACCGGGTTAGCACCGGGAGAACAGATTTATTCAGCAAGATTCTTTGGAAATATCGGTTACTTTGTAACTTACAGGAACACAGATCCATTGTTCTCAGTGGACTTTTCCGATCCTAAGGATCCTAAGATCTTAGGACAGTTGAAAATCCCCGGATTTTCCAACTACCTGCATTTTTACGGAAATGATATTCTCCTTGGAATCGGTGAAGACAGAGATCCTTACACTCAGGAATTATATGGTTTGAAACTTTCCATGTTTGATATCAAAGATCCGGCCAACGTTTCCGAAGAAGATAAGTATACACTACGAAATGTTTATTACAGCAGTGCACAGTACAATCACAAGTCGATCATGATAGACCCTGAAAAGAATATCTTTGGTTTCTGTTACGAGATGGAAGATTACACCGAATATGATAATTATGCTTTTGCATACTACTATTCAACATTTACATACGATAAGAAAAAGGGATTTACAGAAACCGCACGTTACAAAATTGATTATGACTACATGTATGATCTTGAAGATGTGCGCGGAATATTCATAGACGATTATTTCTATCTTGTATGTCCAAATGAAATCTCAAGCTATAAACTATCAAGTAATGAGATGATTGATCGGGTCATACTCAACTAAAGATGATTGGCAAACCCATCATTACATGATTTGAGCGCAAATAGAAAATGCTCTGTAAATATTGTACTATACAATATTTTCAGAGCATATTAAAATTAATATTAAAATCATAAAATGGTTTCTGATTATATCATTTGCCGTTATAGTTGTTCATAGCCTGATCAAGCTCATCCTGCACGAGCAGGGCAACAGCTTTAACGGCATTATCATATCCGATCTCCATCTGTTCTCTCTCATCATCCTTAAATCGGGATAGAACATAATCAGCAAGGTCCATCTTAGGTGGTTTCATACCAACTCCCACGCGAACTCTTGGGAATTCATCAGTGTGTAAATGAGCGATTATATTCTTAATACCATTGTGACCGCCTGCACTGCCCTTACCGCGAATTCTTAATCTTCCCACATCCAGATTGATATCATCATATACTACAATAATATCTTCAGGTTCAATCTTGTAATATGCAGCAACAGCGGATACCGATTCTCCGCTTAAATTCATAAAGGTCATCGGCTTTAATAGAATGACTGTCTGCCCATCTATCTTACCTTTGCCATATACCCCTTTATGTTTTATCGTATCGAGCCCAATTCTGTACTCATCGGCAATCTTATCTATAACCTCGAAGCCGACATTATGTCTTGTTCCCTCATATTTGTCCGTCGGATTACCCAGACCAACAATAAGCTTCATCACTTTTTCCTCTTGCTTTCTAAATCTGTTAAAAATAGTAAACATTATCTATTACCAATATTCTTTTCAACCAATTCTCTCTTTCAGAATCTCTTCTGCCTCTGCCAGCTGATCAACCGAGTTAACACCCTTGATTTCATTTACGTCATCGACTGTCATAGTTGCAACAGTTCCCAATCCCTCTGATTTAACTATCTCAATCGTATCTGTCAGATAATACTCTCCCTGAGCATTGTCGTTAGTGATCTTATCAAGTGCCTGTGTAAGAACCGCAGAATCGAAAAGATACATTCCCGAATTAATCTCATCAACCCTCTGCTCCTCCAATGTAGCATCCTTCTGTTCGACTATCTTGACAAATTTGCCCCAGCTGTCCTTGATAATACGACCATATCCGGTAGGATCATCAACAACAGCAGTAAGCACCGTTATAGCGTTACCTTCCGCAATATGTGTATCAACCAATTTCTTCAAAGTACTACCTGTAATAAGAGGTGTATCTCCACAGAGTACCATCGTTATTCCTTCTTTTCCTATGAAATCAGATGCACATTTAACCGCATGACCTGTACCCAACTGTTCTTCCTGCAGTACATACTTAACTTTATCTCCAACCGTCTCTTTAACTAATTCTGCCTTATGCCCTACCACGAGAATAATATCATCGAAATCTGCACCTGCATCATGGGCAGCCTCTATCGAATATTCTACCATCGGTTTACCGCATGCTTTGTGTAAAACCTTAGGCAACTCAGATTTCATTCTTGTTCCTTTTCCTGCTGCTAATATAACTGCCTTGATTCTTGCCATAATATCATTACCTCCTTGCGATATATGCCTTCTCATATATCATTTATAGACCAAAAACACATCAGCTTCGTGTAATTATACCTAATTTGGTTAATTAGTGCAAGCCTGCCACTTTAAAGTGCTAGTGTCGGAGTCTTTTTCAATGGTTTAAAAGTATTGGATTATACGCAAAAACTCCCAAGCAGTTCAAGAAACATCTTCTAAAACTACTTGAGAGTCCCGCAATACTTGCAAGCACTATCATGCCCGCAAACGAAATTAACTGCCCCACACAATCAACTTCTTAAATACAACCCCCTTTGATTGTTATCCCTAATACATTAAGCCTCTTCCGGCTCCTCTGCAGCAGCCTTCTCATACTCTGCAAGGATCAAAGACTGGATTCTTGCTCTTGCATCCTGATTGATAGGATGTGCAATATCCCTGTAATCCCCATCTGCTGCCTTACGGCTTGGCATAGCTATAAATAACCCTTTTTCCCCCTCAATCACCTTAATATCATGAACAACAAATTCGTTATCCAATGTGATTGATACAATCGCTTTCATTTTTCCTTCTTTAGCTACTTTTTTTAATCTAATATCTGTAATCTCCATAATGTTACTCCCCTTTGACTATTCAAACTTATTATGATTTCTGATAATGTATAAGCTTACCCACTCACTTATACTCTTCCGTTATCAACACACATTATCTCTCCAGAAAAGGCTCCTACAATCCGTAACGAAAATTCTTCTCTACAACAACTTTGATCTGTCCCGGATCAGCTGTATGTATTGTATTCGCACGTAATGTATCTCGACTCTCCACAATACAATTCTCAACGACTGAATTATCCCCAATATGTACGTCATTAAGAATTATCGAATTACGTATCACGCAATTGTTACCAACATATACCTTCTTGAATATAACAGAGTTTTCAACCGTACCGTTGATAATACATCCGCTTGCGATCAAACTGTTGTTGACTACCGCGTCACCGTTGTATTTTGCAGGAGGAAGATCATCCACCTTAGAATATACATCCGGATACTGACGGAAGAAATAATCTCTGATATCCTTCTTGAGGAAATCCATATTGGTTCTGTAATAAGAATCTATAGTTCCTATGTTTCTCCAATACGAATCCATCTTATATGCATACATCTTCTTAACGCTCTTATAGCGAATAAGGATGTCCTTAACAAAATCTGTTCTTCCTTCTTTCGCACATGCTTCAAGAAGTTCAATCAACTGACGTCTTCTTATAACATATACTCCGATAGAAGCTGTATGTGTCTGAGCAACCAGCGGTTTCTCCTCAAAGTCGATGATCTGCATGTCCTCGTTGGTTTTAACAACACCGAAACGGCTCACATCATCTTCTTCCGGATTAATATCCTTAGTTACTATCGTTATATCTGCACCCTTCTCGATATGCTGCTCTAACACCTTACTGTAATCAAGCTTATACACGCCATCTCCACTTGCTATTACAACATATGGCTCGTGGCTTTCTTTCAAAAAGCTTATATTCTGATATAGTGCATCAGCTGTACCCTGATACCAGTAACTGTTGGTAGATGTTATAGTAGGTGTAAATACATACAACCCGCCCTGTTTTCTACCAAAGTCCCACCATTTTGATGAGTTCAAGTGCTCATTCAGCGAACGGGAATTATACTGTGTAAATACAGCAACCTTCTGAATGTGGGAATTGGTCATATTACTTAATGAGAAATCGATTGCTCTATAGCTTCCGGTAACCGGCATCGCTGCAACGGCACGCTTTGCTGAAAGCTCTCCCATTCTACTGCTGTTACCACCTGCTAAAATAATTCCTATTGCTCTCATGCTTCGTCACCTACCTTTATTAAACTAGATCCACTCTTAAGTAATCCGTCCGGATATTCTGACTTATCGGTAGGTCCAAAGATTGCGGTATTCTTACCAATCTTAACCCCTTCCGGAACAGTTGAATTCTCTCCGATAGTGACAAGGCCAAATGAGTATATTTTAGGTTTCTTCTCGTTAGGTGCTTCCTCGCCAACTCCTAGCTCACAGCCTGCTCCAATCTCAACATTCTCAGCTATGATTGCTTTATCAACTACACAACCTTCGCCGATAACAGTACCATTCATGATGATAGAATCTCTTACTACTGCACCCTTGCCAATAGTAACTCCGGAGCCGATAACACAGTGGCTAACCTCTCCGTAAACTTCTGTACCTTCACCAACGATACTTTCCGTAACCTTACCTGCCTCATCAATATACTGTGGCGGTAAGATATCGCTCTTTGTATATATTCTCCAAAACTCTTCATACAAGTTAAATTCCGGGATGATATCAACAAGTTCCATATTAGCTTCCCAATATGAACCAAGAGTTCCAACATCCTTCCAGTATCCTTTGAAGTCATATGCAACAACCTTAGAACCCTGCTCATGACAATGAGGAATAATATGTTTTCCAAAATCACACGATGGTACATCTTTGAGTTCTTCAAGAGCTGCCTTAAGAACGCTCCACTTGAAAATGTAAATACCCATCGACGCTTTATTACTTCTTGGTTTTTCAGGCTTTTCTTCAAACTCCTGAATAACACCATCATCATCTGTGATAACCACTCCAAATCGGCTGGCCTCTTCCATAGGCACTTCATATGTAGCTAATGTAATATCTGCGCCCATTGATTTGTGGTGTTCCAACATCACCTCATAATCCATCTTATATATGTGATCCCCTGAAAGGATAAGTACATATTCCGGATTATAATAATTGATATACTCAATATTCTGAAAAATCGCATTAGCTGTACCCGTATACCATTGACTGTTCTCACTTTTCTCATATGGTGGTAAGACTGTCACTCCTCCGATACTACGATCCAGATCCCACGGAATTCCTATTCCGATGTGCTGATTGAGCCTTAGTGGTCTATACTGAGTTAGGACTCCCACCGTATCAATTCCTGAATTGATGCAGTTAGAAAGCGGGAAATCAATAATTTTGTACTTTCCACCGAAAGCAACTGCAGGTTTAGCAAGTTTTGATGTAAGTACACCTAGTCTGCTACCTTGTCCGCCTGCTAAAAGCATTGCTATCATTTCTTTCTTAATCATAATGTCACCCCTTTATGCAAGAATATGTTGTATATTATAACATTAATACAAAGAAAATAAAACAATGTTTATGCACTTTTGCACAAAAATATGAATTTTTGTTAATTTTTTCAATAAATTTAATATTATTTGGTGCGAATTTCTGGTTTTTTTGTCGTTTTTCACAAATTTAGTGACTTCTCAGTAAAATTCGACTTTTATTATTGTAAAATTTAACTATCCCCTTAAATCTTTTCCCTCAATTTCTTTGAAAATCTCACACAGTTTCGGAAATTCTTTATTAATTCTTATCGGCTTAAAATCAAAATTCACAAAACAATGAGAGCTTTTTGCATCATTATGCAATATGGTAAGATCCTCATTATATATTTTGTAACTCATATCAAATTTAACACCGTGAAACCTCTCAAGCTTCGGAACGATGGAAATGACCTCGCCAAATCTTGCAGGTGTTCTGTAATTGCAACTTACAGAAAGGACCGGAATCATTATCCCGGCCTCTTCTAACATTTTATAGTCAAGTCCAATCTGCTTCAAAAAATCCATACGGCATTCCTCGAGAAACCGTATGTAATTGGAGTGGTGCACTACCTGCATCTTATCTGTTTCGTAATAATTAACGGTTCTTTTGAATATCTGATATTCCATAGTAGCTAGCTCCTTAATTAAAATTCTGTAATCTCAAACTCGTCGCCTTCAACCATTATGATTTTTTCTATCTGTTCTTTTTCGCGTTCTTTAACTGCGCGGCTGATAAGTCCGCTATATTTCTTCTCAGTTGTTATCGCACTTGCAAGCTTGGCAACTTTTTCAGAAGGTACACTTGCAATCTTCTCAGACTTTGTAAAATGAAGAATCATAGGAACTGCATCAACACCGTTCTTAACTGTCTCAAGTTTTGCATCCGCCTTAGCATCATCTTTGGCATCATCTTTGGCCTCAGCACTGTCTTCAACCTCGCTTGAGACATCCTCTGAAACTGTCTGTTTTGTCTCCACAGGCGCATTCGTATTATCTACTTGGGTTTCTTCTTCCTCTATCTCTACCGGCTCAGCTTCTTCAGCTTCGATTTCTTCCTCTTCATAATCGTCTACATATTCAATCTCGTACTCTTCGCCATCTTCCAATTCATCCTCGGTTACATAAACGATTTCGTACTCTTCATCATCATCTTCCGCAGAAACATCCTCTTGCGGTTTTGTATCCTCTGACAGCTTTGAAGCATCTTCATCTTTCGAATCATTCTTTTCCTTAAGGGATTTTAAGAATGACATCTCCGCTCTGAGTTTATCACGCTCTGCTGTCATCTTCGCAAGTTCTATCTCTGCTTCTTTTGCATTTTCTATTGCTTCCTCGGCCTCTAGCTCTTTCTGCTTAGCATTATTCATCGCCGCTAAAGCTGCCGCCTCAGCCTCTTGGGCACGTATTTCCTGTTCAGTTTTTAAATCCAATGACAACTGCATACTGCCATCGTCATACATGTCGGGATTTCTTCTGCCATTTACCCTTGCATTAAATAACTCATTGGAAAGCAACTGTCCAATTTCCAATATCTGCTGACTTCTGTCTTTTGCATCCATATCCGACAGACCATCCATAAGCTCCTTGCGGTTAGCGGAAAGAGTCTCAAGCTTCTCTTCCATAACACTTAAAATTATCTCATAATCATTTTTAATATTCTCATATGTATCTGTTATGAGATTAGAAACCTCTGTGAGCATCTCATCGGTATATATAAGAGACGCGCCGTATATCTCATTTGCATTGTTAAGTTCATCAAGCTCCTCCTGAGTAAGCATTGAAAAATCAACCGGGTCGACGCTTGTAGTTCTCTTATTCACACGCATACGACTTGCGGTATGCTCTGCCTGATAAATTATCTTCTCAGCTTCCCTTTTAGCCTCGTTGATAATCTTACCCTTGCGGTCATTAACCTCATAATAGGTCTTAAGTTCCATATTGACCTGAGCTTCCAACTCAGTTAGTAATGACTGAACTTCTTCCTTATATATCATAACTTTTCCCGATGCCAGAGGCACAGGTGAGGCACCTTCCATAATACTCTGTAATTTTTCAATTATCTCCTTAGTTCTGCTCTTCTCGGCTATTGTCTCCATCTGTATATCCTCCCATCAGTATCATGTGTATAACACGAATCTATAAAATGTAAGTTTTTTTATTTTATCAAAATTGAATGTTTGTGGCAAATCTTTTCTGCCTAATCATATATCTCGTCGGAAACTATCTCCACACTCCGCTCAAGTATTCCGTTCATTTTTGCTATGGCAGTTCCGTAATTGGTAAATGGTATCCCCTGGCTTACTGCCTCCCTCATGCGGTAACGCACAGCTTTCTCATTGAGCATACAGCCTCCGCATTGGATTATAACCTTATATTTTGAAAGGTCTTTCGGAAAGTCTCCTCCCGAGGTAAATGTAAACACAGGCGAAGCACCCGTATACTTCCTTATCAGGTTTGGCAGTTTGACCGTTCCTATGTCCTCGCACTGTCTGTGATGAGTACAACCCTCTGCTATAAGTATCTCATCACCGTCTTTTATATCGCTAAGTGCATCTGCCCCGGCAACCGCGGTTTTCAAAAAGCCCTTCCACCTTGCCATCAGTATTGAAAATGAAGTAAGACTGACATCTTTTGGTGTTATCTCCGAAACCTTTTTGAACGCCTGACTGTCGGTGATCACCATTTTCGGTTTTTCCGCCAATTTATTAAATGTTTCCTCAAGTTCAGTATCCTTGACAACAACAGAGACACCTCCTGCATCCAGAATATCTCTTATGACCTGCTGCTGTGGAAGAATAAGCCTTCCTTTCGGAGCAGAAGCATCAATTGGAACAACCAGCACCACTACATCTAAAGGATTTAACAAATCGGCAACTATCCTTTTTTCCGGTTCTCTTCCCTTCATCAGGTTTGCCAGCTTTTCCTTAAATTCATTGATTCCCTCTCCGGTGACACTGCTTAAATGTATGATATTATCGGCTTTCAACATCCTACTGCCCTGCATTTTACCATCACTTACCAGATCGCATTTATTATATACAATTATATAAGGAATGTCTCTCTTTTCAAACTGCTCTATAACCTTTCGATCGTCTTTTTCGGCAATATCCCCATCATCTTCACAGGAAGCGTCAACCACCAAAACCGCGATATCCGTTTTCTCCAGAACCTGCATTGCTTTTTCTATGCGAAGCTCTCCAAGCTCCCCCACATCATCAAGTCCGGGAGTATCTATTATCAGAACAGGGCCAAGCGGAAGTAACTCCATACTCTTATATACAGGGTCTGTAGTTGTGCCTTTCTCGTCCGACACTATCGATAATTTCTGATTAGTCACCGCATTTACCAGACTGGATTTTCCTGCATTTCTTCTGCCAAAAAATGCAATATGTGTCCTGTTTGCAGCAGGTGTTTCATTAAGGCTCATCGTCCCACCTCCGATCGCATTTAACGTTATCTTAACATTTTTTTAACAAATATACTATGTATTTTTACAAAAATGTGTTATATTAAAGTCGAATTATACTAACGATAGGTGGGATAATATGAACGAATTCGGCAACAACGAAAACTTCGACAATAATGTAAACTACGATAATAACCCGGAATTTAACAATACTGCAGGCTATGAAAATGCAGGCTACGATGCAGGCGTTAATTATGAAAACACCCCGGGATATGACGGCAACATTAACTATGACAATAACATAGATTATAACAGTAATCTTAATTATGACGGTACTTACGGATATGACAACAGCTTCAATGGCGGTTACGATGCAAATACCGGTTATGATATGAATGCAGATTATGATAATTTAGCTGCTTCTATTGGAGACGAATATAATTATAACGAAGGTACTTTTACAGGCAATATGCAGTCAGATTATCTCGATGAGAATTTTGCCCAGAGTACAGACAGTGCATTAAAGTCAATAAATGCAGAGCTTACGCCTGCTGAGATAGAAGATTTAAGACGTGAGAAAGCTGCGAAGAGAAGAAAACGTATGCTTCGTGAAAAGCGCAGAAAAGAACGTCAGCGTCAGGCGATTATCAGATGTTCGATCTTAATAGCCGCTGTTATTCTTGTAATCTTCCTTTTTGTTAAGATTATCGCAGGCATCGGCGGACTAATCAAGAATGCTCAGAAGAATCACAAGAAAGCAACAGAGGCGGTAACTACAGAGGCAACCACCACCGAAGAGCCGGTAGCTGTGATAGACGAGGCAATAGTTGCCAAAGATGTTCCGGAAACCAGAGAGGCTGCTCTTGAAATACTTAAAGCTCAGGCCGAGACCAATTCAGACATCAATAACATTGTTGAGAATGCAGCTGTTTATCCTGACATAGTCCTTAAGCACCTCGCAGTTAACAGCGAGCTTATAGATTTCACACTGTTCTACCCTGCACAGATTAACATTCCGTTCGACGGTGATTTCACTATAGAGAATGAATCGTCTGAAATACCGCTCTTATTGGAATATGATTCACAATGGGGTTATGCAGACTACGGAAGCACCGTCTTAGGATTAAACGGTGATGCGCCTACAGCTCTTGCAATGGCTTACCTTTACCTCACCGGTGACGGAACCAAGAACCCTATAATAATTGGTGATCTCAGTATGGAGAAGGGCTACTTAAACGAGAACGACGAGACCGATCCTAAGCTGATGACCGAGGGTGCAGCCGAATTAGGACTTGAGTCCACAGAACTTGACTTAAACAAAGACAGTATAATCTCTGCTCTGTCCGAGGGCAACGCAATAATATGTGCTATGCAGCCTGGTGATTTTACAAGAACCAAGAGTTACATCGTTATCAAAGAATTCAAGAACGGACTCTTCTATGTAAATGATCCATCCAGCGAGGCAAGAAGTGCTGTCGGCTGGGATTACAAGAGATTAAGTTCACAGATATCCGGCATGTGGTCATTAAAACGCGGAACCGCACCTGTTTCGACAGGTGAAGATAACGACACGAATACTGAAGGAAATGCTGATACCACAAACAGCGCTGGAAATAATGATGCAAATGCAGATGGCACTAACAGCACTGATACAAACAATACCGATAACACTGACAACGGTACAACAGGTAATACGGATAGCAATAATTCAGCAACCGACACAAACACCAATACCGACGGCGGGGCTGATAACAGTAATACAGATAACGGCGGTAACTAATAAACAGCATAGTGATTCAATTTATATCAATATAACAGCAACGGGGCTGTCACACTGATTACGTAGTGCGACAGCCCCGTTTTTCTTTCATATACCGCTACATTTCTTACTCATCCAGACCATGTTTTACCGCATATACCGCAAGTTGAGTACGATCTTTTAATCTCAGTTTATCAAGCAACTTTGATACCTGATTTCTGACAGTTCCTTCTGCAAGACACAACTGTCCTGCAATCTCTTTGTTGTCATAACCTTCCGCCACAAGTTTTAACACTTCTCTTTCTCTTTCGGAAAATGACATTTCTTCTCCGTTCTCATCAAGTGGCTTATCAATAGGCTTTGCGCTTTCACCGCTACTCATGCGATTCATCATCGAGCGATACACTCCATCGCCGAACACACTGATTCCGCCGTATACACTTTTCACAGATGTTATAACCTTTGAATCCTCCATTTCTTTAAGAAGATATCCATCCGCACCACTCATTAGTGCTTTGTCAACAGTCTCCGCGTCATCAAATGTAGTAAGCACCAAAATCTTAACATCCGGCAGTTCTTTCTTAATAGCACTTATTCCATATGCACCGTCATAATCCGGCATACGCATATCCATAAGTACCACATCCGGTTTGTATACCTTTGACTTTTCATATGCCTCTTTGCCGTTTTCAGCAAGCGCAACCACTTCAAGTGCATCATCCTTCTCAAGCACTGCCTTAAGTCCCTGCCTAAGAATCATTATATCGTCTGCAATCAAAACTTTAATTTTGCTCATAGTAATCTCCCTTTTCCATATAATCAAAACAAACCCTTCTTTAAAGGAACGCTTATACGTGTAAGAAAGCCTTCATCTTTTCCGGAAATGAATCGCACCTTTCCACCCATTTTCTCCACACGCTCTCTGATTCCCGAAAGACCATTATTATCCTTGATATTCTCGCATCCTTCTCCATCATCACTAATCATAAGATCAACGGAGTCCTCTTTGAATTTGAGAACTATCTCCATCTTTGTAGCCTTAGCATACTTAAGGGTATTGGTTATTGATTCCCTGGTGCAGTCATATAACATTTTGGATAAATGCGAATATTTATCACTGTCCTCACCCTTAACGGTCACCTCGACTGGTATCTCTTTTACCTGGCCTGCAAGTTGCATTATACCTTTGGTCACAAGCTCATAGGTTTCACCCTGCCTCATCTCATTTATCGCTTCACGAAGCTCCTTGATTCCATTGCTCGTAAGACTTCTCGCCTCAGAAAGATAAGTTCCGGTCTCGTCAACATCACCCTTCTCATTGGAAATCTCAGCAAGCTTCATATAGGATTGTATCATTGTAAGGGTATGACCTGCAGTATCATGTACCTGCTGGGCAATTCTGTTTCTCTCTTTCTCTAAAAGCAGCTTCTCATTGGTTATAGCCAGTTCTCTATGTACATCCATGAAATTATATTTCATGGTTGCCAACATAACAAGAATAACCGAAATGCCGAAACCAAGCGGTGTTATATCAAAGGTTAATTTGAAAAGCTTCGACAGATATACAATATTCAAAAAGACCGGAATCAATACCGAAGCCACAATCAGAAGTTGTCCGTTTCTGGCATTGTTACTCTTAGAGTCATTTTTATCCACGGTCAAATTGTTGTACAATATCATCGACCCCATAACTACAAATAAATAAGTCGAAAAAACATTGGTATAGAACAACGGTCCTCTGGTAATATTGCCATATTCAAAACGCTTATAGAACATGTGGTGTAGCGGATTGGATATCACTCCAACATAATGAAATGCCGCAACTACAATAGGCACTGTCTTTCTTAGAGCTGTCATATGCCTATTCGTATATGAACAGGCAAAACAATACCACAAAGCACCTACAGAACATATTCCTACATTTCCGAAAACATATGACACCACAAGCTCTGTAGTATTATCCGATAACAGCAGAAAAATCTGGGACATACACCATACCGCAACCGCAGTCTGAAATCCCAGATATATCTTCTTATATTGTTTATCAGGTCCTAGCAGGTACAGTGCTGCCATACTGACAAGCACTGCACCCGAAACCATTATATAGATCATTCCAAGTATGAATTCCATTCTTATAACTTAAGCCTCTTTCTCTTTCTTAATTGCTATTGCAACAAGTGCAATTCCTGCAACCAACAGATATACCCACCACTCAATTGACAACCAGAAATCTCTTGTTATATAGAGAGCCAATAATGAAAGTGTTGTTGAAGATGCTATTACATATTCCTTGTGATTATTCATAGCTGCAACTATCAGCATTATGATTCCTGCAACTCCCAAAAACATAAGATTAACAAGCTCTTCTACACAGATATTGTGAACCAGAAGTGTAAATAATGTCAAACATGTGAGTACGAACTGAGCTACCCTAATTCCATTTGCTCTATCATACCAAATCTTACCTAAAACGACAATCCCTGCTCCGAAGAATACACTTATGAACTCTACTGCAAAATCTTCAGGTGCAGTTATTGGAGCCAGACAAAATGCAGCCAATTCTGCAAACAAAAGTGTCAAAGTTTTCATTATATGTTTTGCTGTATCATTTACCAAAACTGAATCTATAAGTGCCGGAATAAATGCTACCATTAAGAACACTCCCATGCCTGCGTATAATAACACATCCCAATCAAGACTACTAATCCATCCGGTTTTTGCCAAAACAAATGTTACAAGCTGTGTTGCCACCATAAGACCATGAATTATTGCGAAATTTTTGTAGTGCTCTCCTTTTCCTCTTAACCACATGATCAAAAATGCAATTGCTGTTGTTGATGCAAAAGGAGCCAACTCATAAATGTGTGTATAGCTGTTCCAATCATCTATTCCGCTCATAAACTGAACTAATACCATGAACCAGTTAATTACGATTACTGACCAAACAAGTTCTGTTCTTTCAAGTACGACCATAAGTATTACAGGAATTATAAGTAACATATACGCCCACCACATAACACTGTCTACATTTATGATTTCAGCAAAATGAACGCAGAGTTCGTAAACAAGGTAAAAATCAGCAAGCAATAAACCAAAACTCTGTGCAATTCTGTATCCTGTTCCTTCTGTATCACGATATTGAACAGTTGCAAGTAAAACAAGTCCTGTAAGAGGAATGATTCCTGCAAGATTATCTACATTTGCCTCAAACACCAATGCGAACATGTTGATAAAAATAAATGTAAGTATTCCGAAATCCCATACTTTCTTTTCTTTGATAAATCTGTAAGCTATTCCAACTGATGCTGCTAAGAATCCCCATAATGCTCTGTCAGCATTGTTAAATGTTCCGATTGTTGAACCGCTTGCAAAATAACCATTTATCATATGCCATCCGCCAAGGAAAGATACTGTAATAAATCCTGTTCCTGCCGTTGCCAAATAGTAAAGTGCATGTTCTGTCTTTGAAAGAATACCTTTCTCTCTTAATTTCCACGAAACCGTGTAAAGACCTGCTACTATGGCTATGAGAATTACCCTCTTTGTGTTTTCAGATAAATGCTGCCAAGCTGTCGTCACAAAAATGCTTCCCGATATAAGAATGAAAATCACTCCCACCACCATCAGCACCATGGATATTTGATTATTGTTTTTCTTAATATTATTACCTTCCATAATAACACCTCTTTCTTATACTTGCTTTTGAGCCTCTCTTCATGTTTCTTGAAGTTTTTCCCTCTTTGTTATGTGCTAAGTATACGAAAGAATGCATGGTTTGTGGAGATGTCATCTGTCACAATCGTGCAGATTTTGGGAGTGACATTTGTCACTACAAATTGGGGGTTGTACGCGAAACTCTTTTAGGTTTTGTACGCATAGCAGTTTGTCTGATTTAGTTTTTATAAATGCGTGCGCTTGGATAAAAAGTTTTGTTTCTATGAC
>CADBCZ010000057.1 GCA_902793335.1 uncultured Lachnospiraceae bacterium | reverse complement strand
TTGATCGACTCCTATAAAGTTTTCAACAGTTTTCATGTAGGACCGATTACGACTTATGTATATTATCTTGAACCTATTACTTATGAGGAATATAAAGATATGAAAACACAGGAGATTGCGGCTTTGGTAAAAAGTCGGATAGAAGAAAAGATTGCAGAAGTATCTGCAATCTAATCCTCTCTTAAGTGAACATATTTTGCTGCTTTGCGTCGTCTGTCATCTTCGAGAGCGGCGTAATGTTTTTTCGTTGTATTTACATCTTTATGGCCAAGAACATCTGCCACCAGATAAATATCCCCGGTAGCCTTATAGAGAGAAGTGCCATATGTACTTCTTAACTTATGAGGTGTAATATTTTTAATATTGGTAACCAGTTTGGAATACTTTTTAACCAGATTTTCTACTGCGCGAACTGTAATGCGTCGGTTTTGCATGGATAAAAAGACGGCATCTTCATGTCCGGCAACTGTGGTAATACCTCGTCGTTCTTCTAAATAATCACATAGTGCAGCACATACTTCATCACTGAAATATACAACAACTTCTGCACCACCTTTTCGATGAACTTTAATTCCGTTATTTTTAAAATCAATATCATCCAAATTCAGGCCAACACATTCGGAAACACGAATTCCAGTGCCAAGCATAAGCGATAAAAGCGCCAAATCGCGTTTTTTTGTACGTTCATGATACATTTGTTGCCTCTTACTCAAACTCTCGCCAGATTCCACCTCATCAAGGAGCTGGGCCACTTCATCAACATCCAGCCGGATAATGTTCTTATCATGAATTTTTGGAAGACTTACTTTGACAGCAGGATTATTATCGATCATTTCGTGTTTATAACAATACTTGTAAAAGGAGCGAAGAGAGGAGAGCTTTCTTTTTAAGCCTCGTTCATCATTGCTATGGGCAACGCCGTCTTTCTCATAGATTTTGAGATAAGACAGGTATTCTTCGATATCGGTTGCCTTCAGTTCTTCTAATATATGAATCGGTATTTCTTTGATTTTCATTTTTTTACAAATGGGATTGTTTTCATGCAGAAATTCAAAGAAACAATTAAGATCATACGCATATGCAAGACGCGTCCTGGAAGCTGTGGTAGGTTCAATTCCAATAAAAAACTGTTTACAGTAAGGTGGAAGTTCATCCAGTATTTCGCGTAGATGCAACTGGTTTTTCATATTTACTTCTTCATAATATGCTTTATTTTTTGCCATAATATTTCCATCCTTCTATATTTCCGGTTGTAATTGCATGAAACAATCTTTTTTTTGCTCCCGGATTTTCTAAATTAATCTGTCGAACCAATTGTTTGATATATTCCCGGTGTGTTGAACCGTCTGCAGGACATGGATTTTTGACAATTGGTAATTGATATTTATTTTTAAAGCCAATGACATCCGCTTCCAGTACGTACATAAGTGGACGGATAACTGTTAAGTCACAACGATCCAGATGGGTTACTGGTGGGAAAGCATAAAAGCGACCTTCGTAAATCATCGAAAGAAACACGGTCTCTATAATATCATCCATATGATGCGCATAAGCAACTTTGTTACATCCAAGTTCCTTTACCGCATTGTTCAAGGCTCCTTTACGCATTTTGGCACAAAGAGAGCATGGAGAGGATTCTTTTCGCTCTTCAAAAACAATCTCACCTATCTGTGTATGAATAATATGATATTCAACCTGAAGATCTTCACAAAGTTTCTGAATAGGTTCAAGAGAAAATCCTTTAAAGCCAAGATCAACGGTAACTGCAACAATTTCAAATGGAACAGGGTAGAAGTGACGCAGTCCTGCTAATGCATAGAGCAATGTAATGGAATCTTTTCCACCGGAAATTCCTATTGCAATTCGGTCATTTGCCTGAATCATATCATAATCTTCTATTGCCTGTCGCACCTGGCTGTAAAGCTGTTGTAATTTCATTTTATTGTGCCTCCATTGGTTCTCATTATATAATATTTCCGGATAATAATCCAGTGCAACCCATTGCTGAACATGAGGAAACGTTATATACTGAAAACTACAGATGTCAAGGATATGACATAAACATGAAATATAAATAATTTTAGAAGGGATATTGCATTTATAGATGAATAACATAAAGTTACAGCAAGATCTTTGCAATGTGATCCGGCAGGCTATTGATCAAAAAGATATTATGGGAGCAAACTTGCTTATAACAAAAGATGATAAAGAAATCGCTTATTGTCAGGAAGGAATGGCAAATGCAGAACAAAAACGGTCGATACAAAGAGATACGATATTTCGGCTTTATTCTATGACAAAACCAATTACAGCCACAGCCGCTATGATCTTAATGGAGCGTGGAGAGTTGGAACTGTATCAGCCGGTTTCTGATTTTCTTCCAGCTTTTGCAAAGCAAAAAGTGTACCAAAATGGAAAATTAGTTTCTCCACAGCGTCCAATGATGATACACGATCTTTTAGATATGAGTTCTGGATTATCCTATCCGGATGATGCAACGGAAGCTGGGAGAGCAGTAGGAAAAATTTATGAAGAAATGTGTCAAAAGCTGGGACAGCCAAACGCAATTACAACTATAGAATTTGCAAACTGTCTGGCTAAAAGCCCCTTACTTTTTACTCCGGGTTCTTCCTGGCAATATGGTACATCGGCAGACGTGCTTGCTGCAGTAATTGAAGTTGCTTCCGGAAAGAAATTTTCACAGTTTTTGCAGGAAGAGCTTTTTACTCCGCTTGACATGAAAGATACAGCTTTTTATGTTCCAGAAGAAAAACAGCATCGTCTGGCTGCCACTTATGAAACGGTACTGGACTCTGCCGGAAATCCAAAGATGATTCGATATACTGGAACGAATCTTGCGATTTCTAATGAAATGAAACAACCACCAGCATATGAAGCGGGTGGTGCAGGACTTGCATCCACGCTTGACGACTATTTAAAATTTGCACATATGCTACAACATCAGGGAACTGCAAATGGTCAACAGATCTTGCATAAGCGAACGGTTGAATATCTTATTTCCAGTAAACAATCTCCAGCACAAATGAAAGCATTTCATCAATGGATTGGTGCAGATGGATATACCTACGGAAATTTGATGCGGAGATGTATTGCACCGGAAGAACATAGAAATTTATGCACTTACGGAGAATATGGCTGGGATGGTTGGTTAGGTATGTATTTTGTCAATTTGCCCAAAGAAAATATAACTTTATTGATTGGTATGCAGAAAAAAGATGCCGGTACATTTACCCTTACAAGAAAATTGCGCAATGTATGTTTCAGTTATTTACTATAATGATTAAAGGGTTACGAGAATGCAAAGCATGTAGTAATTTGATATATTAGAATTAGAATATGAATAGAGATTAATATTAACAAGGAATAAAAAAGATGTGGGAAGTAAAACAAATTTTTGATGGAGAGTATGGATGTGAAGAACGTCTTCCGGGTGAAAAAATGAAATGTCTGGTTACGATTGAAGATGAACAGGGCAATGTAAAATCCTTTACTGCAGAAGACGAATGGCTTACAAACAATCATATCGATGAAGGTTCTATAATTGAAGAAGGAGAATTTAAAAATGAAATTTGTAATACAACGTGTAACAAACGCAAAATGTGAAGTGAATCATGAAATCACTGGTGCAATCGAACAGGGTTTCTGCGTCCTGATAGGTGTTGCAGAGACGGACAATGAACAAATTGCCGACAAAATGATTAAAAAATTATTAGGTATGCGTATTTTTAGTGATGAAAATGGAAAGACAAATTTATCAATAAATGATGTAAATGGTTCCTTGCTTTTGATTTCACAGTTTACATTATATGCAAATTGTCGCAAAGGAAATCGTCCGTCTTTTACAGAAGCTGGAAATCCAACTTTGGCAAATCAGTTATACGAATATATTATCGAACAATGTAAAAAAGAAATACCAAATGTACAAACGGGAATTTTTGGTGCAGATATGCAGATCAGTCTGACAAATGATGGACCATTTACAATTGTGTTGGATTCAGAAATGCTGGCATGAGAAAATGGGGGATTTTACATTTATAAGTAAAAATTGATTAAGATAGCACTTTTTATGGATTAAACAGTTGTTTTTGCGGAATTTTAAAACCGGATTTCAAGACTATATATTTTTATATTATAGTATAGATAGTGATACAACAACTGGTATCAAATTTAAACAAGGTTGTTGATGAGAAAGATGGTACCATCACATTTTTATAAAGTGTAATGGTTGCATTAATCATACATGTGGTATTTAATAGTAGCATGTGCTATACTGACGATATGAATTAAAATCGAGAATTTTCATGAAATAAAGTTCATATGTTGCTTATTTTTTTTAAAGAAGTAATTGGCTTATTTGTGATCCTTTTGTATAGTTATATAGAAGTAAAAAAGAGAAGACAAAGAAGTTAGTTGATTCTTTGATAAATGTAAATTATTGAATCTAGGAACATTTGTGAATTTGTAAGAATGGAGAGTGAAGATGACAAGAAATGAACTTGGAATGCGAGAGATATCCGAAGAAGAAGCTAGAAAAATCGGCATAGATCTTTCTATGGTTGGAATCTGCAAAAAACTTCGTAAACTTGCTAAGCTTGATCGTTTACAATTAGATGAAACTACTCACAGGAGTCAGCTAAATTTACATTTATTCAAATACATTAAGTATTGTGGTATGTCTCCGCTTGATTATGTTAAAGAGTATTTGTCTAATTTACAGCCATACATGATAGAAAGACGAAAAGATCAGGAAAAGCAGTCTTCTTTTGTATGTGTTGTAGATAATATGTATCGTATATCAGTATATATAAAAGCTGATAATGCTTTTGGGGAAGAAATGATAATATCTTTTCATGAAGATAATATTCGTGGGGTTGCCAAAACGAATAGTCTTGTTAAGAACAATGCCGAGCGTTTGGTTCCAGTGATTGCGGATAGCTATGGCAGCATTAATTTGGAGACAGGTAATGTGTCTGTAAAATTGTTTGTTCAACGTGGTATGAAGGTATTGCCTCTTGATGTCATTGGTTTTAAGTGCAGAGATATTTTTGTTGTACGAGAAGGAGATATTAGCCGTCAGTTTCTTGATTACTGTAATCAGTATATCAGGGACCTTTATACGAGCAATCTGCAACTTGATTTTGATCAGATAGAAGTCTTCTCTATGCTTCAGCAAATAAGTTTTACAAGTTATGGGAGAGATACTTTTTCTTCTATTTCATTATTGATCGATTCAATTGCTGTTCAGACGGACAGTATTAGTAGACAGACAGCCGACTTTGCACTTGTAACCTTTACACAGTCATTAAAGTTGACTGGCGAACAGAAGGAAGAGTTAATAAATCTTTTGGATGAAAAATATTTGGTATCAGATATTAAATCTATTGATGAAATACTCTATCGTGTAAAATCTTCTTTACTGGAGGATGGTGTAACTCAGGATCAGTTTAAAGAGCTTTCAGTTCTGGAAGATGATGGTGAGACAATGCCACACGAAATACATTTGGACAAGAAGCAGTTAAAAGCTGCTTCTTGTTTTATTTTGGCTTATTTTGGTTCAAAAAGGAGGTTGTTTTACTGTATTGTTTGCTATATATTATTTATTAGTAAGCGCCTAGTTTCAGGGTGGATTTAAAATCATCACAAAATTTGCCATAATTATAGATGATAGATGCCAGCATTTTACTACAGTATCGGCGCTAGATACTACAAATGCGAGCGTTTTACTATAACTATGGAGGTTTCTTGTATGAAAACGCAAAGACGCACAGCAGACGAACAATATCAACTTATCATGGAATGCCGCAGCAGCGGTCTTAGTGACTACCAATGGTGTACAGAACATAACATCAATCCCGGCACCTTTTACAACTGGGTTAAAAGACTGAGAAAAAAAGCTTGTTATGATATCCCCTCTGCCACAGGACGCGGCGATTATAAGCCAGCCCTTAAACCGGATGTTGTAAAACTTGAGGTGATACCTAATCATCAAAACCCGGGCATTCCAACTGTCGAAAGCACAATGCTTCCGCTGGAAGAACCCTGCCCCGCCATCGAGGTCATGCTTGGGACTGTTTCAATAAAAATTTCAAATGATGTTGACCCGAAGCTGCTGTCACAGATCCTTAAAGCTGTGACAGAAACATGTTAGGGGACATCACTGTCGCAGACGAGATTTATGTGATCTGTGGTTATACAGATTATCCGAGAAGAATTATTATTTGAGAAGATTTCGCTCAGAACAGTTACTTTCAGTATTCTCAATAATTCTTCTCGAATAATATTTACCTCCGTTTCAAAAAGTCCGGTATATCTTTTTTGGGTTCCTTCATATCAACTTTACTGCCAAACCAAGTATCATTCCATTCTTTCAGTTTCTTATCGACCGAATCCTGTGACATTTCGGCATAAATCTGCGTAGTCTGGACTGATACATGCCCCAATATATTTTTAATTGTCACAATATCTACTCCGGCTTCTAACAGATGACTGGCTGTGCTATGCCGCATGGAATGTGGCGGATAGCTGTCTTTTAGGAACATATCCGGATATTTTTCCTTTGCTATATTCACATACTTCTTGTATATACCCTCAACGCAGGATATTGTCATCTGTTCATGTGTCTGACTGGAGAAAACATGTTTATTAGGATAGCCCTCAATGTGTCTGTGCCTAATATATTTTTGAATTGTTCTCGCCAAGTCCAAAGAAATACCGACTTGTCTTGTTTTTGAACCTTTACCGATTAATGTGACAGATGCATTATTATCATTTATATGAAGTCCATTTACGGTAAAATCACATATTTCCTGAGCACGAGCACCGGTTGCATACATGAATGAGAGCAGAACTTTATCTCTTAATCCAGTTTCATAACTTTCATCAGGGAGTGCCAACAGTGCTTTTATTTCATCCCTTGAAAAAACAGCTCGCGCTTTTTTGCCGACGCGCTTTAATGGAATCTTTATTATTGCGCTCCTAAATACGGAAGCCGCATCAAAATCCCTGTTCTGAGCATACTCCGAGAATGCCGAAAGTGCAGATAAGCGCTGGTTTCTGGTAACAGATTTGCAATGCCTTTCTGTTTCAAGCCAGTTAAAGAATTCTAACAGTGTATCAAAATCCAAGTTTGAAAACCTGATATCATCAGCTTCAATCCCTTTGACATCTCGCATGAACCGAAGCAGTAGCATGAAACTTTGCTTGTAGGATTCTATTGTGTTATGACTAAGCCCCCGGCTATATGGCAAGTAAGACTCAAAATAATCCTCCAGTAATGACATAAACTCAATCTTACGCTTACTCATAAATGATCACCTCCGGAAATAATTCCCCAGAATAGTCATCAAACTTTGTAAGCGTATCTTCAAAGTAATTGCCGCTGTATTTCAGGTATTTTTCGGTCTCATATAGACTATCGTGCCCTAAATATGTTGATAAAAACGGGACAGATTCGCTAGCTTTTATACCATCACGTTCATTTTTATCGAACGCCCTTACGGCAAATGTATGACGAAAACAGTGAAGGCAAGCACCACGGCCGCTCTCGAGCGATTCATTGCTACTTATTCCGGCCAGCTTACGGATACTCCTATAATAGTTTCCAACGTTATTAGTCGAAATGTGGCTATGCACGTCTTCTGACGGAAAAAGGTATGCTTCCGAATCGTTTAGTATCCCCATGCTTGTACAGTAACGATATAAAATCTCTGCCAGATCATCCCCAAAAGGAACCAAGCGTTGCTTATATTTTTTTGTGACCCGCAGTATGATCAGCCTCCTGTCGAAATCCAAGTCTGTAACCTTAATGTTCACGGCTTCTCCAACGCGCAGACCACAGCAGTACAGCAAGCGCAGGATTAACGGCATCTCTTTTTCCACAAACTTGTTTTTTCTTGCCCTGGTAACAACCATTGTGTCGGCTACTGCAAAGAGTTTTTCCACATCTTCATCCGAATAAAGATAAGGAACATAAGTGTCATGAGTTATGAGAGTTCTCGGAATAAAGCAGTTGTAACCGGAATTAAGCAAAAACAGTAGTAACTGTCGAATATAGTGAACATGCTGATTGGCGGTATTTGGTGAAATACCCTCGCTGATGTCCTTTATCCAGGATTCAATTACCGCTTCGGATATTTCTTTGACATCATGCTTAACCCGGCATAGATACTCATCAAAAAGCAACATTGTTCTTCTATAATGCCTATAAGCCTCCTGACTGAGTTCCGACTCCCGTACGGAAAGGTGGATCTTTATCTCTTCACTAAAAACTGAATTGAGCTCAGACATCTTATTCCACCTCCCCATACAGAAATGCCCGGAATGATCCTGTGGGTAATGGTGGCGCCAAACTATATCTTCTGAGACTCTCTATGTCTATACGCGCATAATGCTTAATGGCACTTTTGGAGCTGTGTCCCAATACTTTCCTTACAGTTTCATAACTTATATCATCGTTCACCATGGAACTGGCTAATGATGACCGGAGTGAATGAGGTCCGCTTTTACGATTTCCCGGATTAACCCCCGCCAGTCTGATATATTTCTTCAAAGCGGCTCTGAGGGTTGATGTTGTAATCGGATTATAGGGAGCACACACATTTATAAATATAAAATCTGACTGTGTCGATGGTCTGACGGATAAATAATCCTCAATAGCCGATTTAACATCTTTGATTAGCGGAAGATGAAGAATGTTTCCTGTCTTTCCCTGAATGATATCTATGTCAGTTTTATTTTGAACATCACTGATCCTTAACCTTGCAATATCCCCGGAACGCATTCCCATTCGAGATGCAAGTAGGATCATTGCATAATCTCTTTTCCCTAAAAGAGTTTTCGTATCAATGATATCTTCTATCCTTCTTATTTCCTCGACAGAATATACGCTTGGTATAACATAAGGCTTACCGTGGTGAGGGACTATCGTTGAATAGTCATAATTGACGTCCTCATAATCTACCAAATATTTTAAAAACAGTCTAACTTCAGCCCAAAGGTTGTTATCTGTTATCCTTAAACATGCCTGTGATATCAGCATGGGAGAAAAGTCCGCGGGGGATTTACAATTCTGTTTCACCAACTCATCCAAAAACCATGAGACTGCATACCTTTTAATTCTGACGGTACTGGTAGCATGTCCTGTATTTGTATTCCAAAAGCAATATCGCTCCACTATTTCAACAAAAGTATCAGACAGGCAAAAATGCTTACCTTTATCGGAATGTACGTTACTCCAAGTATCATTCAGTATGTCATTTAGCCGGTATACTACAGTCCTTAGATTATTGTAGTACTGATTATCACCATGTTCGGCATAGTATTCATTTAAAAATTTATCGCCTCCTTCCGCACTGTAATGATCGTATCCGTTTTCTTTCAGCCATCTAATAATGCTATTACATTGATACCTATAGCCGGTAACAGTAATAGGTGAGCAACCTCGGCTGCTCAGTTTCTCGAGAAGAGTGGTTCTGATCTCCTCAGATAAATGAACTATCGTTATTCGAGAAGAATTATTGAGAATACTGAAAGTAACTGTTCTGAGCGAAATCTTCTCAAATAATAATTCTTCTCGGATAATCTGTATTATTTGAGTTATAAAATAACACAGATATGCGCAAGTCCATTGATGGATTATGCGCGGTCGTAAAAGACCAGCTGAATATGGACCCTTCCAGGCCAAATGCAATCTATCTCTTCTGTGGCAGACGTAGTGATCGAATAAAAGTGTTTCTTCATGAACGTGAAGGATTTGTACTTTTATATAAGCAACTTGATGCCAACGTAGGAAAATACCGTTGGCCGCGCAACCGTAATGAGGTAAAACCCATTACATGGAGGCAGTTTGACTGGCTTATGTCAGGTCTTGAAATCGAGCAGCCAAAGGCGATAAAAAGTACCGGAAATGCTTGATTTTTTGGGATTTTTCGCTTGCTTTATGGTATAATTGAACCATAGAAAAGGAGCGAAAAAACAATGCCTTCAGGAGTAAGAGATATCCAGCTCTTAGAGCTTAAGGATACGATTTCACAACTGAATAATACAATCAGCACTCAGAACGAGCTTATCCGTTCCCTGCAGAAAATGCTGCAGGAACGTGATGCCAAAGACAGCGAAAAGGATCAACTGATCGCTAACCTTCAGGCACAGTTGGACTACTTGAAGACCAGACTTTTTGGCTCCACCAGTGAGATCCGGCATGAACAGCTCCCGGGACAGCTGGATCTGTTCCACCTGCAGACGGAGGATGAACCGGAACCGGTGCCCCTTGAGGTGGAATACATTGAGGTAAAAGCACACAAGAAGGCCCGTAAATCGAAAGCTGCTTATGATGAGATCTTTGCTGATCTTCCGACAGAGAATGTTTATGTAGATACTCTTACGGAAGAACAGAAAACGTGTGATGTTTGTGGAACAATGATGATTCCTATCGGACACGAACTCATCCGGACAGAACTGCGTTATACAGAGCCAAAGCTGGAGCGTATTGATTATTATGCGACTACCTATGAGTGTCCACAATGCAAGGAAACGGAAGATCCCCAGTTCATCAAGGACGAAGGAACTCCTGCACTGATCCCGGGGAGTTATGCATCGTCCGGTCTTGCAGCACATGTGATGTATTATAAATATGTCATGTCCATGCCCTTATACCGTCAGGAGAAGGACTTTGAACACCTTGGGGTAAAGATCAGCCGTACGACCATGGCCAGCTGGATCATCTGCTGCGCAGAGAATTACTTTCTGCCAATGTATGAATATCTGCACCGGAAACTGTTGAAACGCAGATATCTGATGGCAGATGAGACTCCGATCCAGGTATTAAAGGAAGAAGGCCGCAGACCACAGAGTAAATCTTATGTCTGGCTGGTACGCACTGGTGACGATGGTGGGATTCCGATTATCCTTTATAATTACACTCCGACCAGAGCCGGCAGTCATGCCGCTGCTTTTCTTGCAGGTGCAGATCCCGGATACTATCTAATGGTTGATGGTTATAAAGGATACAACAAAGTGCCAGAGGCACAGCGTTGTTGCTGCTGGGCTCACATACGACGCTATTGGCTGCGGGCAATACCCAAAGGCCACAAAAAGGATTATACACATCTGGCAGTCCAGGGATTTCTATACTGTAATAAGCTGTTTGAGTATGAACGATCTTATCGAGAAAAAGGATTATCGCTCAAACAGATTTATAATCGCCGCCTGAAGGATCAAAAACCTGTCATAGAGGCTTTTTTGTCATGGCTTGACCAGCTGCATCCGGAATCCGGAGACAGGCTGATCAAGGCAATCAACTATTCCAATGGCTGCCGTCCGTTCATGATGAACTATCTGAAAGATGGGGCATGCAGCCTGAGTAATAATCTCAGTGAGAACAGCATTCGACCATTGGTAGTTGGCCGTAAGAACTGGCTTTTCTGTGATACACCAGCCGGGGCAGATGCCAGTATGAAAATCTATTCTATGATAGAAACGGCAAAAGCCAATGAACTTGATCCACTTAAATATCTGAGCTTCCTTCTGGAGCATCGTCCTGGTGCTGAAATGTCAGAGGAGGAATTGGAACAATTTGCCCCGTGGAGTAAATTGGCTCAGGAAACTTGTAAATAAAATGTAGTGAAATACTCGCATGTCTGGCATCCTGACGCAGGGTGTCAGATTTCATTTATAGGGTACGCCCTAAAACTATGCGCTTACTTTCTATTGGGATTCCCCTTTCATCATTTTCATATCTGGAATACGTGCGTTGAGAAATATTGAGAACTTCTGCAAGCTGTGACTGCGTCAGATCACGGTCCTCTCTTAAATTTCGAATGCGTTTGTAGAGCAAACAATCGTCACCTCCCCCCTTGGTATTAGTATATGTTAGACCAAAGTGGACTATTGATATTTAGACCAATATGGACTATCCTAAAAATAGGCACAATCGAAGGCACATATTGAAAAACATATAAATATTGATAAAATATAAGAACTACAAAAGATAATAAGGAGACAGAAATGTCGGAGTTTAGTGATAAGTTATCGTTTTATATTTCAAAAAGTGGCTATAGTGTATATCAGTTAGCAAAAGTAGCTTCTGTAGATCGGACAACCTTACAGAAAACGGCAAAAGGACAGCGTCTGCCATCCATGGATTATATGAAAGACATTTGCCGGTATATCAAAATTTCCAGAAAACAGGAAGAAGAATTATTCCATTTATATAAAATAGAGAAAATTGGAAAAGCAACTGTAGAAGCATGGGATGAGATCCATCAGATTTTAGTTGATGTCTATCGACTGCAAAAAAAGACACAGGCAGAGAGTTTATTGAGTGTACATCTGGACCAGAAAACATTTCAGAGATTTAATCAGAACATCATACAATCCTTTTCATCGGGAATTGAATGTATGAAAGAGATTATGTGTGTGATCGATGAGGAACTTCTTGGACAGCAGCAGCCAGAAATTTATATGGATGTGTTCTGGGGAAGCAAGCTGGTGTTAAGCCAATTGATGCAGAGCGGTAATACAAAAGAGAGAGTTCTGGTCTGTCATCAGCTTGTCAATTTGTGTCAGGAGGGCAGAGCAAGCGAGGGCGTTATTGAGAACATTCAAAAACTGCATCAGATTCTTACATTTGCATTTACAACGAAAAGTGAATATGATGTCAGGTATGCGTATGTGAGAGAATGCGAACGGGAACAGAAATATCATTTGTGGGCACATTATATTATTACACACAAACATGTCATCCTCTGCACACAAGAGCAAAATCAGATGATCGTGATATCCAATGAACAAATCGCAGAGGCTTACAGAAAAGAAGTCGAGCAGATGACATTGTCGTATCGCCCGCTTTTTAATTATCAGGGGTATGAGGGAGAAGGCGTGAAAAAGTACCGGGATATGATGGAGGAAGAGGAGACACACCTTACCTATGAAGGTTTTCCATGTGTCGCATTGATGGTTCCGGATGAAATAAAAGAAATGATTATAAAGGATGAGAAGATCGGAGTATATGCGCAGGCATTTTTTGACATGCCGAAAATACGATCCGACCGTTTTATCAATATTTTTGGAACCAAGGGATTGAAACGCTTTATTCAGACCGGTCATCTGCCGGGCATATATGATCATTATTTTTATGCGGATTCCGTGGAAGTGCGGAAGGCCATGATAGATAATTTCAGGCAGCATCTGATAGAGGAAACACGCCAGTTTTATATGATTAATGAAACAGAATTTCCGATCAGTTCCGTCTTTGGAATTGAAATGTATGGACGGAAAAGAGTGACATTTTATTCAACATCGGAAGAATATTCGTTTGGATTTATTACGATTGACGAACCTGAGATTAACGAAGTATTCGCCAGTTATTTTGATAATCTGCTGGAATCTAAGTATCTGTATTCACAACAGGAGACAATTCAGAAATTTGATGAGATGGTCGAAATGTATTGGAAGGAAATTGAGAATTAGAAGATGGGAACACACAGGGAAAGATCTGATTTTTCAGATATTTAGAAAAAAGTACAATCCAGAGCACATATTGTAAAAGGATGGGAAAACAGTCAGATCAGAAAAGTAAAGCATTGAAGTAAAGTGTTTATACAAATGGGAGGAAAAAATGAAAAAGATAATTATGTGGATTATTTGTATTGCTAATTTTATTTTTGGAATTGCTCTTTTTGGGGCAGCGCAATGGGAAATTGCTACGAATAGTAGATATTCATTTGAAAGACCATATACACAATATGAGATACAAATAATTTTATATAAGTGGGCTGGTATTTTATTTATAGTAACAGGAATTATTTTGTTGGTGATGAATATTATAAAACAAAATGATGCGAATAAATATGGGAAAAGATTAAAAATAGAGTTATTTAAAGAATCTAATGTGAATATAAAAACTAAAAAGATAAAATCAATTTTTTTTCTCATAATATTAGGATGTCTTTGGGCAATTGTAATTTTATTTGGAATATATAAGATTATTGATCCTGGGAGTCAGGGAGGTGTTAGAAGAATTGAGCCAAGTAAAATAAGTAATATCCAGAATGATAATAATAATAATAGTGACACTTCTTCAGAAAATTTAAATGATTTAGATCGTGAATATACAAACAAATCATCTACAAAAGATGTTGTTGAGATGGAAAAAAATAATTATAAAACAGCTGTGGAACCTGATTACATAGAATATATGCCAATATATGATGAGGTGTTTAACGAAGAAAAACAAATATATGAGTATAATTGGGTTGGAACAGATAAAACTAAAATCTATTTTTATTATTATAAAAATGCCAAAATTAACAATAGTATAACCTCTTATGGAATGTCTGTTTGGTTTGATAAAGATAGTCAAAATGTTAATCAGATACAATATTATTTATCTGATGATGATTTTGATAAATTTATAAAGACTTATGGAAAATGTGAGAGTAGTAATGATGATACAGGTGAAATGTATTGGAGTAGCCAATCAGAAACGGAAATAAGTGCTATGCACTATGATGATTTAAAAGAATACTGGCCATGTTCAACACTGGAAATATCAGGTGAAGGATATATTGTCTCATTGACATATTAATCAAATCAATGCGTTAAAACATAGATTTTAACGGAAGTAATCTGAGCATGCAGCATATACGAAAAAGTCGACAAATTAATTTTTGTCGGCTTTTTTGCAAATAGTTCTTTAGTACTAAAAAATGTGGGCACAATACAGAGCACATATTGATTGGTACGTTTTGGATGTTACAATTATATATATGAAACTATCGGTAGAAGATGCAGTGGAAAGTAAAAAGGGGGAAGATTGTACAATATGATACTGATAAAATTTAATGTGTAGATAAGAAAGGAGAAATGGATATGGGAAATAATGGGCGAAGGAATAATTTAAAAGTAGTATGTATAGTTATGGTGTTATGTTTAGTTATCTGTTTTCCAATGCCAATATTTGCAACTCAAAATAGGACAAATAATTATTCTAAAAGCTTTTCCCTTAGTGGAAATGGAGTTGATGATATTGTAAGTGTGGCAATGGCACAGGTTGGCAAAACTGGCTCGCAACTGGGATATTCTGAGCAATGGTGTGCTGATTTTGTAAGTGATTGTGCGGAATTAGCTAATCAAGGCACAGCAATTCCAAGAAATGGTTATTGTCCAAGTTTGCAGAATGCAATTTTGAATGCAGGTGGATATCAGGTGTCTGCAGGTTCTGCAAGAAAAGGAGATATTGCTTTTTATGGAACGAATGGTGCATCGCATGTTGAAATAATATATGCAAATAATAATGGAAGAATAAGTACTATTGGTGGAAATTCAGGAAGTGGAAGTAATTGTTATTCAAGATCGGTTCGAAATCATACATATCAAACAATGACAATTACTAAAATATTAAGACCAAATTATGGTCAGTCAACACAAATTCTACCAGGGACAATAGATACAAGCTGGAATGTTCCGGTGAATGTAGTCGCATCTCATAAAATTACAACATATAATCAATGGGGAAATGCAGAGCCGAATCATTATATAGATCCGGGAGATAATTGTTATGTTACGGAAGTATATACAAATGGATTTGTAAAAGTTCAATATCCGGTTTCAGGAGGAAAAAGATGGGCGTATGCGAAAAGTTCCGACTTTTCCTTAAGTAAAAAACAGGAAAATAAGTTACCTGATACAAAACTTTATGTATGGTTTTCGTTGGAACCAATGGGAGGAGCACCAAATCAGGTACGTTTTAATGATATGGTGTACTTGTGCTATAGAGTTGAAACAATGGATGGAAATCTTTTGGATGGATCTACAGGAAATTATCAGGTAAAAGAAACGATTTATAAACCGGACGGTTCAACGGTTGACTATACATATGGAAATAATAATAACTGGATTCGTAACAATTTTGATCAGGGTGGAACATTCCGTGGAGTTGTGGAAATCAGTGGTGACTATACAGGAAAAGTTGAGGTTGCACTGGAGATTGAAAATCCACATAAAGTATTGTTAGATACATGGTTTTCTGCGACACCGATGGGATCAGATCATTTGACAACATTGGAAAAAGGAAAAGAATATTATCTTTGTTTTTCTATGGTTGGAAATGAAAAGGGATATTATTGTTGCGCCCCTCTCAGCCTGACTTACAACTAACCTAGTTGCCTGTCACAGAATTAACCGATATACTGTCACCAAAGAATAAAAAAGAAAGAGATCCTGGAACCTCTTCTTTGGCGAGTCGAACGTTCCAGGATCTATGGTGGTATCGCTACCATGGTTATCATATCAAAGTATCGGTTAGAGTGTAAAGAGGATATTTTTAGTAATCAGCGAAGAAGATACCATCTGTCCGGAATGCGGAAGCCCTCTATGCAAGAGGGATAGGAAGCTGCGAGTTCATAAAGAAGCAGGTGGAAAGAAAAGCTGGTTTGCCATTAACCGCCTGAAATGTACCAATGAGAAATGCCGAAGACTGCATAATGAACTGCCAGACTGTATGATTCCATACAAGCACTATGGTTCTGATATCATAGAGGATGTGGTGGATGAGGTGATTGGTGCAGATGACCCCGGAACGGAGAACTATCCGTGTGAAGCAACCATGAAGCACTGGAAATGGTGGATGCTTCACAATGAGGCAAATATCAATGGACAGATGAGATCGATGCTGCATCATCTCATGGATTTCGATATAAAGTTCCTGAAATCCGGTGAGTCTTTGCTGAAGGAACTAAAGGAAAGGATAAGCCCCGGGTGGCTCTCAGTGGTCGCCAGGTTTATATATAACTCCGGAGGTCGGATAGAACCATATCCGGAGACGTAAGGTTATGCACCTACTTTTGTGTGCTGTCATTATCGTTTTGTAATAAGGTTATCCCAAAAGGAGGTAACGCTTATGCAGAGCAAAGAAGTAAAGAAATGGCAGGACGAGGAGGCATTGAAACGGTATCAGATGATAGCACCGTTATTAGACGAAGATCTGGATGAAGCAAAAAGGCGCCAGCTTCGGGAAGAAATCGCAGCAAGGTATGAGATTTCAAAGAGAAGCCTGTACCGGTATGAAGCAAAGTACCGGGAGGAAGCATTTGACGGGCTTCGTCCGATGAATCGTGAAAAGAGACGCAGTCAGGCACTGCCGGAGAATTATGATGAGATTGTTGGAGAGGCAATCCAGTTAAAGCGGGAGGTGCCAAAGAGAAGTGTCCGTCAGATCATTAAGATTCTGGAGATAGAGGGCTATGCTGCACCGGGGGTGCTTAAGGCGTCAACGCTGCAAAGGTACCTGTACAACGCAGGACTGGGTGTGAAGCAGATGAAACGCTATACGGAGAAGAGAGAGACTTCCTCGAGACGATTCTGCAGACCACACAGAATGGAACTGTTACAGGGTGATATCAAATATGGACCGGATATCCGCCTGAGTGACGGAACACTGATCAAGACCTATCTGTCATCCCTGATTGATGATCATTCGAGATTTATAGTGCAGTCAGAGTTCTATGATAACCAGCGTCAGGAAGTGGTGGAGGATACCTTCCATAAGGCAATCTTAAAGCACGGAAAATGTGATGCCTGCTATCTCGATAATGGGACGCAGTACACCACAAACCAGCTTCACACAGCCCTTGCAAGGCTTGGAATCCGTGTCCTTCATGCGAAACCGAGGGCTTGCCAGGCCAAGGGGAAAATTGAAAAGTTCCACCAAAAAGTAGACCAGTTCATTGCGGAAATAAGGGTGGCGAAGGTGCATTCCCTGGAGGAACTGAATCAGAAATGGAAGTATTTTCTGGAGCAGGATTACCAGAAGGAAGCCCATGACGGGATCCGGGAGTATTATGAATCCCAGGGGGTGAAGGTGCCGGCGGAAGGGATATCTCCCCTGCAGGAGTTTAACAGGGACACCAGAGGACTGATATTTCTGGATACCACAGTGGTAAGTGAAGCCTTTCTGCATCATGAGACAAGAAAACTGGATAATGCAGGATGCTTCTCCTTTGGAGATGTGAAATATGAAGCCAGTACAGCCCTTGCAAATGCCGAGGTGGAAATCGCTTATGACCCCATGAACACGGAGAGCATAAAGGTTCTGTATCAGGACATGAAACCGATTGTTGCACATCGGGTGAGTATTGGCGCTTTCTGTGATAAAACACCGGATATACCGGTTGGAATGACGGGGCAGGTTCCGGAAACATCGCGATTTCTGGATGCACTGGAAAAGAAATACAAAGAAGATCACAGGCTGATGGCAAACGCCCTTTCCTTTGGTGATTATGGAAAGGCAGGTGGCAGTCATGTATGAGGAATTCTTTGAGCTGATGCAAACACCGTTTACAAGAGACATTCCGGCAGACAGGCTGTACAGTTCGAGGCAGATAGAGGATGCCATTGGAAGACTGACCTATGTGGCAGACCGGCAGCTGTTTGCGGTAGTTACCGCAGATCCGGGCTGTGGGAAATCAACCCTGATCCGAATGTTTGAAAGCAGGCTACCGAAGGATAAATACATGCTGCTGTATCTGTCGGATTCCAAGCTGACACCGCGCTGGCTGTATGCAGGGCTTCTTGACCAGATGGGACTGGAGGCAAGGTTCTACCGGGGAGATTCAAAAAGGCAGTTGCAGAAGGAAATCGAAACCGTGAGGACTGTCCAGAAAAAGAAAGTGGTGTTTGTGCTGGATGAGGCACATCTGCTGGGGAAGGAAACGTTGGAAGAATTCCGGTTCCTGCTGAATTACAGGTTTGATTCAGCCAGCCCCATGAGCCTGATACTGGTAGGGCAGACAGAGTTATGGGATCAGAAGTTAAGACTGCAGAGCTATGCGGCGATACGTCAAAGAATCGATATGAATATCGTACTGAACCGACTGGACAGAGCAGAAACCGGCAAATATATCGCAGCACATATGGCGTATGCAGGAGTGAAACAGGATCTGTTCACCAGTGGAGCCGAAGATGAAATCTTCAAGGTATCCGCAGGCATACCGAGAATGATCAACAGAATCTGTGAGAAAACACTGATGTACGCATATCAACAGCAGAAACGGCTGATAGACGAGCATATGGTGAGGTTTGTAGCTGACCATGAAATGGTTGGAGGAATGGAGTAAGAAATCCGGGGTGAAAGCCCCGGAAGTCGTGACAAAAAGATGAGTGAGTTTGTGACAGCGAGTGAGAGCAGAACTGTGACAGCTCATGGAATTTTTAACAATATTATAACAAGAGTTTTAATACCGAATATACAGCCTCTCAGGAATTGTATGCACCGGATGGGAAAAAAATTGGTGCATGGTCAAAGTTTCAGACTGATCATAATTATATAAAATTTACAGCGCTACAAACAGGAGAATACAAAGGGGTTATTTCTATATCAGGAAGGCCATATGGTTCTGTAACAAATAAGGCAACCTGTAAAGAAAAAATAAAACTCGAAAGTATTAGTGTGTCTAAAGCTCCAACGAAAACCACATATATAGTAGGAGAGTCATTTTCATCTTCAGGAATGATTGTTACAGCAAAATATTCGGATGGAAAAACAAAGAATGTAACATCATATAAGATCACGAATGGTGACACAAGTAAAATAGGAAAACGAAAAGTCTGTGTTTCGTATTCTGAAGGAGGAATTACAAGAGAAACTTCATATTACATACAAGTGAATGAAGCAACACATACATATGGAGCATGGAAAGTTTCAAAACAAGCAACATGTACAACTACTGGTATAGAACAAAGAAAGTGTAGCAATTGCGGAAAAGTAGAAACTCGTACAATTAAGGAAACCGGTCATGCATATAAGAATACAGTTGTTTTATCAACAACGACACAGAAAGGTTATACTTTGCACACATGCACGAAATGTGGATATAGTTATAAAGATAATTACACTGATATCAAGAAACAATTGCAGTCCATTTCGATTATAACAAAGCCAGATAAATTAAATTATTTTCTGAATGATAAAATTGACACGAGCGGAATGAAAGTTATTGCCAACTATTCTGATGGAACAAAGGCAGAGGTAAAATATTGGAGAATTAGTGGGACAGCCTCAAAGGTTGGAAAACAAACAATCATAGTTTCTTATTCTGATAATGGTATCACAAAGACAACATCGTATGATATTGATGTGAAAGAAAAAGAGTTGTCAAAAGAATATTGTTTTGTTACTTATGATACCAATGGTGGAAAGATATCTCAAATGTCACAAACAGGACAGAAGGGGACTACAATTCAACTATTGACAGAAAAGCCAACAAAGGAAATTGTAGTTACATTTAATTCCAAAGGAGCAGGAGATGTTTTAAATTCAATTACATTACAGCAATCATTTATCAGATGGGTTGGCGAAGATACAAATGGAAATAAAAGATATTATGAAGCAGGTGCTTCTTTGCAATTAACACAGAATATTAAGTTAAAAGCAGAATACGAAAAAGTATATTTAGATAAGTTGCCGTTAATTACAAGAGAAGGGTATACATTTGAAGGATGGTTTACGCCAAATAATCAGAAAGCCTATATTGGAATGGAAGTTGAAAAAAATACGATATTGACGGCACAATGGTCAAAACAAACATCTACCAAGAACGATTTAGCAAAGAAAGATGATGGTAAAACATTAGAGGATACCGATAGTGAAGATGATGAAAGTCAACCATTAAAAGTAGGAGATGAGGTAACAACAGATTATGCAAACTATACAATAACTGCTGAGACATCTACTGTAGAACTTACAGAATGGTTTGCAGATGATATGACGAAGGTTGTCATAAAGGATAAGATTGTAATTGATGGTGTTGTATATCGAGTAACTTCAATTGGTAAGAAAGCATTTTACAAAAATGACACAGTCACTCAAGTTGTAATAGGTAAATCAATTCAAAAGATTGATGCAAAAGCATTTTATGGGTGTAAGTCACTGAAGAATATAATTATAAAATCAGGTGATATCAAAAATGGTAGTATCGGAAGTAAAGCATTTAAGGGGGTTAATAAATCTGTAATTGTTAGAGTACCAAAAGAAAAATATAAGACATATAAAAAGATGCTTAAAAAAGCTGGAATAGGATCTAAGGCAAAAATATATAAAACAATTACTCGCGGATAGTATACAACATAATAAATAAGAGGGAAACACAAAAAATATGTGATTCCCTCTTGGATGTCTAAAGTGGAGGTTATGCAGGAATGAAAAAAGAAACGAGATTTTTGGTGATAGTATCACTGTTATTAATTTGGATGTTTATACCACATAGTGAAGTGCAGGCGTCTGTACAGTATAAGACTGTCAGGGCGACTGAGTCGGGAACAAAGATAGGTGATGCAACTTTTTATACAAGATATTCCAGTACAAAAGGACAATATTGTGTCTATTGTAAATATGCTGGGAAAAAAGAAGAAATTGCTACCAATAAGAATGTCTCACCATTTATTATAACAAATGGGATAAATGTGTATTATCAATATAGTGATGGAGAAAAAAGTGTTTTTTGCAAAAGAAATTTACAGAAGGAAACCCGAAAAGAGTTATTTGTAATACACGATGTTGATTGTGAATTTGCAGGAGTATATAAAAATAAATTATATTATACACAGGGAATAGATCCGGCAACATTGTATTACTATAATTTAGACACGGGTAAAAGCAAGAAAGTATTAGAAGATGTAACTGGAACAGAACAGAAGGGAAAATTTTTTCTTTGTCATGGATATGAAGGAGATTTAAGTCCACGTGAAGTGCGATGTTATAATGCAAAAACAAATAAAGTAACTGTCATATCAAAAAAGGTGATTACATATTGCGTTGAGAAAAATAAACTTTATTATGTTGAGTATGTAAAAAATAACAATACATCTAGCGGGGCTGATGAATATGAAGATTATTATTGTCGGGTAATCAAAAGTAATATGGATGGTTCGGATAAAAAAGTTTTAACGAAAAATATAAGAATGAATAGATATATTGAAGAAATCACCTCTTCATATTTCATTTACGGTCCAATTTCATGACTGGCGGTAGTGTAAATTAAAGATTTATATTTGGTATTAATCTGTAATGAAATTTGAAAATGAATGTGAAAAAGACATATGTGAAAATTTTTTACATATGTCTTTTGAATATAAGAAGAAAGGGAAAAATGCGAGTAAAAAGAAAAATTTTATTAATATTGTCAGCGATAATTTTAGTAGAAGGTTGTTACAGTCATGCTGTTCGAGTAGATGGTGCTGAAAAAGAATATAAAAAGGAATACAAAAATATAGTAAATGAATCATATAAAGAAAATCAGGAATGCACATATAGTCTTATTTACATTAATAAGGATGAAATTCCAGAATTAGTTGTTTGTGATGCAGATCATTATAATATTAGTTTATATACCTATAAAAACGGGAAAGTATATACATTGATGGAAAATTGGAATTATGGAGTAGGCGGGACTGTAATTTATGAATATTTACCCAAAAAGAATGTTATTCGGATACAGGGGAGTGATCTTGCAGCGACATGGACAGAAAGCTATTTTAAAATCAAAAAAATGGAATTAGTAGAAAAAAGGTCGTTGACTACTTATCAATTTAAAGATAAGAATCATAATGGTGTAATGGATCGGGATGAAGAGAATACTTATTCCAATAAGCCTGTGGAATATTATAAGGATGGTAAGAAAATTTCAAAGAAAGAATATGAAAAGCTTCTTATAAAAGGAAACTATAAGAATGTAATTGGTCAGAAAACATATCAGCAAATATTAAAACAATTGAAATCAAACTCAAAATAAAAATTTTCAGAATAAAAGGTGGATTCAATATGATAAAAAGATGTATTTGTGTTATTTTAACTCTTGCAATGGTTATATGTGGTTTGCTGACAGAAAATCCCGTGTATGCAGCAAGTAAAGTGACAACATTAAAAGTTGATAAGATATACAGACAATTTGATTTAAATCATGATGGAAAAAATGAAGAGTTATTGTTTAAAGAGCACCATGCCACGGAATGGGAAGAAGATATATGCAATTATTTGAGCGTATATGTAAATGGTAAAAAAATTTTAAATGTGAAGGGAATCTATTATAAAGAACAATATTCCATTTTGTTATTTCAAATGCAGAAGAAATATTTTTTGTATGTAAATTTATGGGGAGAGGATGGTGTAGGACCAATTTTAATTTATAAATATGAGAAAGGAACTTTTGTAAAAGTTTTTGATGGAAATAAGCTGTCAGATAAATTTGGATATTGGGGAAGTATAGCAATACAATCTGTTGATAAAAATAAAATAAAAATAAAATTGACGAGTATGTCGTATGCAGTTGCAAGTATTAAATTGGAGGCAAAATTAAAATACAAAAATGGAAAATTAGTTTTGGCATCAAAAATGTGTAAAGTGAAAAATTATTATAATCAAGAAGAATGCCGTAAAAATCCAGATTTATATAAAAAAGATAGAAAACCATATCTTACTGTGGCCAGAGACATTCAGTTGTATAAAACATATAATAAAAAATCTAAATCTATTATAGTAAAAAGAGGTGAAAAAGCGAAAATTTTAAAATGCTATATCGGAAATAAGCGTGTTATGTATCAAATGAAAACAAAAAGTGGAAAACAAGGATGGTTTTATACAGATGAAAATGAGGCTGCAGTCATAAATAACAAATTATTTGAAGAAATTGAATATGCAGGATAAATAAAATGTAAATAGAACCATATAGTCCAGCGGTGTGATGTCAAGAGATAAATAATAAAAAAATCATATATTTTTACATCGGTCTCATAAAGATAAAAAACACCCACCCAAGCCCTGTCGACCAAGCTTAAAAAATGAGCAGGGCGTAGCTCATCAGCAAGTAGATGAAATCTACTTTGCCGGACAGTATAGGCGATTGTCTTTCAGCAGTCGAAAGACTAAACGCACAAATTTACGGGCAGTTAATGCGAGTGCACGTTTGTGTTGGCATCTGTTTACCTCTTTGTATTTGAGGTGGTAGAAGTCGCTGTATTCCTTGTCGCATCTTACAAGAGAAAGTGCAGCTTCACACAGATAATACTTTAAAAAGCGGTTGCCGGATGGAATGAGCCTTGTAACTTCAGCTTCAAAATCACCGGACTGATGTTGTTTCCAGGCAAGACCAGCATATTTAGCAAGAGCAGCCTGATTATCAAAACGATTGATATCACCGATTTCAGCCATGATACCGGCTGAATATACGGGACCAATACCTGGGATGGATATCAATACATTTGGCAGGAGTTCCATCTGAGCTTTGATCGCTTTATCGAACTCTTTGATCTGAGATTCCAATGCCTTCATAGAGGTTATGGATATAGAAAGCACCTGATTAACGGAGTCATTTACCGTCTTGGGTAAACGGTAAGAACTTCTGGCAGCTTTCTGAATGGCTTTGGCTACTGCATCAGGATCAGGAAAGCGGTTCTTTCCTTTTTCAATGATAAAGTCAGTAAGCTCATGTAAGTCCATATTTGCCAGTGCTTCTGCGGAATCAAATTCATCGTAGACAGCAAGGGCAGTAGTGCTGAAGGTATCGCTGAATACCTTCTCCTGCGTCATCGTAGAATACTTCTTGAACAGCACATTCATGAATCGCTGTTTTTCTTTGATAAGATTCTGGACAGCGAAGAAACGTGCCCGTGTGAGGTTCTGGAGTGCTTTGTAGCGATAGTCTCCCAGATAGACCTCTTTGTTGATTCTACCGAAACGCAGGCAGTCAGCAATGACAAAAGAGTCCACATAATCATTCTTTGGCAGGTCATTGTAAGTATCATGAAATTTTTTGACCTGCTTAGGATTGAGGACATGAATCTTTCTGTGAAACGGTGCCAGAGAGGCATCTTCCCTTAAGAAGTACACGAGATTGTCTCCATAAACAGAGGTTGCTTCAAGACCAATCAGAACCGTGTCAAGGGAAAGAGACGTCAAAGCAGAAAGAATTCTTTTTACCAACTGTGTAGAACCTTCATGAGAATTAGCAACAGAAAAATTACTGTGCTTATCACCATTTGGAAGCATTAAGTAAACGACATTGGATTTGCTGCTTACATCAATACCGACGTAAAGAGTGTTCATTGTAATCACCTTCTTTCGTTTTAGATTAAAGTGTTCAATCGGCTTGGTAAAACCCATGATCATGGAGCATCGACACCCTCGCATATAAGAATCCAGCTTAAGATGGACAGATGCGAAACCATACTGCTAAATGGTTGTCCATGAACTTAAGCAAACAGCCAGCCGGTTTGAAGCTAACATCCATGTCAGGGGAACAGACTATCTTTGAAGCAACCAATACAGGTTCAACAGGAGAATTAAGAACTATTACCTGATTGACACTGGGACAATTATATCATGGGTTTTACGAAGCCTATTGAACAATATTTATGTTAGTAACTCATTAACCAAGATACATGTATTTATGTATCTAAAAGATATTATACGAGGAGATTAAGAAATGAAAAGAAAAAGTAAAATTGTTATGATAGTTGCTTTGATTGGAATATTACTTATGATACCAGTTCAGACAAAAGCAGCAACGCAAAATTCACTGAGAAGCAAGTTGGAGGCGAATACTTCCGAGACAATTCGTAAATTTATATATGCGGATATGAATGATGATGGAAAGAAAGAAGCGTTTGCAATAACCTCAAAATATGAAGAAGAGTTAGGATATTTAAACGCAAAAATATGGTATGTAACACAATCAACTTGCCAAGAGATTGTATCATGTGATGGATGGTATTTGTATCCGGATTCGGTAAAGATATACAAATTAAAGAAAACAAAAATGGTTACTTTTAATGTAGGTGCAGGTGGTAGTGGAGAGTTATCATATGCATATATTTTTAAAGAAAATCAGGCATACACAGTTGATGGTATTGGAGACAAAATCACATATTTAGGTAAAAATCAATTTGAGATCACAGACAGTCAGTTTGATAATTTTAAAGACGGATCTGGTCATACATGGAATAAGTATTATGCAAAGTGGGATGGAACAAAATTAGTTGAATATGGAGGTTTGAAAATCTCTCAAACACAGTTGAAAAAAGCAAAAAATGGTGCAAAGATTCTTAGACAGATTAAGAAAAAGAGCAGGATAGGAAGTATTTATTATCGTGCAAATGGAATGGTTTTTATAAATTATACTACAGAGGAGGCCAATTTAAATGTAGCTTTAAAACTAAAAAATGGCATATTAACGTATTATTATAAAGATGATGCGTATGGAACGACGAAACTGGAAAAAGCAACAAATGGTGGTATCATTCATAAAGCGATAACTAAGTGTGTAAAATATCCGAAAAAGTTTCCAGTGGAATGACAGTGAAATGTATGAGGTATGATTTAATGAAAAAAATTTTTTGTATGGTTTTAAGTATTGCAATAGTATTGTTAGTATTTCCGTATAATACTGTTGCAGAAACTAGAAAAGAAACGGCGTTAGTTGCATATCAAAATTTTTTGGAAAAATATGAATCATCTTTTACAGTTTTGGAAGGTGATTTTGAAAAACAAAATAAAGAAAGTTATAAATATTGCAGTGAATTTATAATTAAAGATATGAATGGAGATAAGATGCCAGAGTTAATAACTCTTCATCCTGTTGGTTATAAGAAGGCAGAGGTGTATATATACACATATAAAAAAGGAAAGGTAAGCAGACTGAATAGGAAAGCAATAAGCTGCACTTGTATTAGTGGAGGGACAGCATATATTTATTTTTGTTCGAAAAAACATTTACATAATCATTATTGGCCTTTCGCTATTTCATGTGGGTAATTAGTATGTATCTATGCATGATTTTATGATAGAATAACCGTAATAAATATACAGATAGGTGGTAAAACATA
>CADBCZ010000056.1 GCA_902793335.1 uncultured Lachnospiraceae bacterium | reverse complement strand
CAGATCTGATTTTGACAAGAGATTGGCACTTGATCAGCAGATAGAACTTCTTGAATTAAAGAAGGAACATATCGAAAATCTGATCAGTATGTGCCGTGGTTTAAGACTGAGAGGAGTGAGACATTTGGATTTTACAGCATTTGATTCAAGCAAATTAGACGAATACGCTAAGCGTGCAAAAGAACGGTGGGGTAATACTCCGGAATATAAGGAATTCGAAGAGAAGAACAGGAAGCGTTCAAAGAGCGAGGAAGAAAGCATGATGGCCGATTTCATGAAACTCTTTGAAGAGTTCGGAGCTATGAAGGATCAGGATCCTGCATCTTTAGAAGTTCAGGATCAGGTAAAGAAGCTACAGAGCTTTATTACCGAGCATTTTTATAAGTGTACTAATGAGATTCTTTCCGGCCTTGGTAAGATGTATGCCGGTGGCGGAGAATTCACCGAGAACATTAATAAGATGGGCGGAGAAGGAACTGCTGAATTTACTCACCGGGCGATACAGATCTACTGCGGATGATTATATAGAGACGATGTTTTCGGACTGACTACGCTTATTTAGTGCCTGAAAAGATCGTTGTCGGCATTGTGTATGCTGGAATAATGGCGGAGCATAAGATGCAGACAACGGTCTTTTTTGTTGAAAATCTACTGATATTCGTATACAATCTATTCTGTATAGGTCTAGTTTGAAATGAGAAAGAAGTATGGATACATTTTGGAACATACATATCTGGAGTGTGAGGCATATTATCATAACCCTATGGATGATGTGATATACATGCGTAAGGCACTTTGAATTTCAGGATAATGAAATGACAAAAAAAGATGAATATTGTATACAGATTAGGAACAAAACAGAATATATCCAAATATATGGATGAGGGAGAACAAAGAGAGTCTCCAAAAAGAATTAAAGAACTGCTTTATCGAATTAAAGGATAGGACCTGGGATAATGAGATTTTAGCGTATGTTGCTCAGATTCATGAATATAAAGGAAAGCAGGATGCACTTTTATCATGTCCAAGTCTTGGTAGCTCGTCAGTAGAATCGGCTCTTAAGAAACTTGTAGAAGAAGGTGCTATTATTAGAACTGGATCTGGACGAAAAACTATGTATATGATAAATGATAATTAATAGTACAAGTTTCTTTTAGTTATAATTTGTCAACATAGAAAGATTATCTTACAGGATAACGTGCAACGAAATTAAGAGAGAAAGGACAACCTTGATTTTTCTTTGATTGGAATCCTTTCTAAACTGTCCGGAATACTTGCGGAACATAATATAGGAATCTTTGCTGTTTCGACATATAACACGGATTATATTCTTGTGAAGGAAGAGAACTTTGAACGGGCTTTGGAAGCGTTGGCTGCTGAAGGATATACTTTAGTATAACTTCCGGTATAATCGAAGAGAGAAGGCGTGCTTTGTGATTCTGCTTGCCACATTGCTTTATGACAGGAAATATGATTTATAGTATTGCGGGATTGATTGATAGGGAAGTTAAAGCGGGAAAGCTACCGCATCCTTGTATAGCTTCTGAAGGGTTTTAATAAATTCGGCAAGGTTCTCTCGATTATCAGTCTTGTGAGTACAGAGGACACAGTGGAAACATTCCCTGCTGTCATATGGAATCCATGCAAACTGTCCGCTGTGGTCGTTTAAGAATCCGGGAGCAAGGCAGATGCCTTTGCCTGATGCGACATTTACAAGAGTAGAGTCGTGATCGGGACTGTTAAAATATTCAATTTTACCGGAGGAGATGAGTTTTTGCTGGACGGATCTTAAAGCGTTCGGAGATCCACCTCCTACCATGAGGGTGCGTCCGTAGATGTCTTCATCAGTGATGATGTTCTTTTTCGTCAGGGGATCGTTTTTGTCGGCAATAAGGTAGATGCCGGAGTCAAAGAGCTTGTGGACGTTGATTCCTGGGATATGTTTAGTCTGTTCTATGAGTGCAAAGAGGACATCGGACTCATTCTTTAGAAAACTTTCTACACCATTATCATACTGAAACAGAGGAGTGACTAAGGCACCGGGTTGCTCCTTTTCAAATATTCGGATGGCTTCAGGCAGAAAGTATATAGCCTGCCTGACCATCATGGAAACCGTTATGTTGTCGGTATATCTTGCACTGAAATTCTGCCCCTGTTCTATAGCTCGCTTCATATCATCGCGCATACCGGAAAGATACGTTACAAATTGCTGACCGGCAGGAGTGAGTGCGGCTCCCTTGCCGTTCCTTTCAAATATCTTAAAGCCGACCTCATCTTCAAGTAGTTTTACCTGATAGGAAAAGGTGGGCTGGCTCACAAATGTATTCTCTGCGGCACGGCTGAAATTAAGTGTACGTGCCAGTTCTATACAATAATCGATCTGTTTGGTAGTCATCAAAAAATCTCCTTCATGAACAGCTATTTAAAATTTAAATCAATTATAGAATATTTGGATTGGATATTTCAAGTGTTTCATGCGATAATTTTATCAACGAAGCAAATAAACATAGTTCACGATAACTAAACAGTAACCTAAGGCATTCAACGTAAGTTGTGCCCATTAGGATGAATAACGGAGGACAATACTATGGCTAAAACATTGATCGCATTCTTTTCGAGAGCGGATGAGAACTATTTTGGTGGAGCAATGAGATACGTAAAGGTTGGAAATACTGAGATCGTAGCAGAGATCATGAAGGAACTGACAGGCGCGGATACATTTAAGATCGAGATGAAGGATCCGTATTCGCCGGTGTACATGACTTGTATCGATGAAGCGAAGAAGGACAAGCAAAGTAATGCAAGACCTGAGCTTATCGATTACCTTGACAGTATCGATGAATATGACACTGTCGTTCTTGGATACCCAAACTACTGGGGGACTTTCCCAATGGCGGTCGCAACTTTTCTGGAAAGATATGATTTCACCGGAAAGACCATCCTTCCCCTTTGTACCAATGAAGGAAGCGGGATGGGATCCAGTGAGAGTGATATTAAAAAGTCTGCCAAAGGAGCAATGGTAAAGAGCGGACTTGCGATCACGGGTTCTAAGGCGGCAGATTCCAGAGAAACTGTAAAGAAATGGTTTACAGCAAACGGATTAATTTAAGAAAGGATGGTGACAGAGATGGATTACGAAAAGGGATACTGGAGATTAAAAGGAGAATTTACTCTGAGAAAACAAAATGGAACATGGAAACTGACGAGCTCAAAAGCGTCAACGTATTAATGAATGGAGGATTATACAATGGAATATGTAACACTTAATAACAAACTGGAATGTCCTATAATAGGGATTGGAACATTTATGCTTTCTCCGGCAGATGCAGAAAACAGTGTTAGAGAAGCACTCAAGATGGGATATCGTCTCATTGATACTGCCAATGCATATGTAAATGAGCGGGCAGTGGGAAGAGGTATGAAAAATAGCGGAGTAAAAAGGAAAGAGCTCTTTCTTTCCACAAAACTCTGGCCCAGTGAGTATGAGAATCCGAATGCTGTGGATGAGACTTTAGAGCGCCTGGGGGTTGACTACGTAGATCTTCTTTATATCCACCAACCGGCCGGAAACTGGCTTGAAGGATACAGACAGCTTGAGAAGGCTTATAAAGAAGGTAAAGCAAAGAGCATAGGTATCTCAAATTTTGAAGGGAAATATATTGAGGAAATTGAAACAAAGTGGAATATCAAACCGCAGTTTATCCAGGTAGAGGCACATCCATATTTTACCCAGAAGGAACTGAGAAATACTCTTGATAATTATGGAATCAAGCTTATGAGTTGGTATCCGTTAGGACATGGCGATAAGAGTCTTATAAATGAACCGGTATTTGCTGAACTTGGAAAGAAGTACGGAAAATCTTCAGCACAGATTATCCTTCGCTGGCATACACAAATGGGGTTCGTTGTGATCCCAGGCAGTAAAAACGTGGATCATATTAAAGATAATCTTAACATTCTCGATTTTAAGCTGACGGAAGAAGAGATGGCAAAGATAGCGGAGCTTGATAAGAATGAGAGATATTATCACAGGACTGACGAACAACTGGTTCAGTTCGCAGGCTGGAGGCCGACTTTTGAAAAGTTGTGATATTAAGAGTACGTCGCTGTTGCTAATGGTCCTTCCTGGAGTGGAGACTTACAGTTAAAATGAATGCTTCAATTGTTTTAGGAATTATTGCAAACAGACAGCAGCTTTTAAAACTCTTGGCCATGAATAATTATGATATGGAAGCTAACAGCAGACCTGAACTTCTTGTATCCTTTAAGGTAGCATATGGTCAGTCAATGAAGAATATCTGTATGATAATTACAAAGTTCTGCCCGGAGAAAACGGTTCAGGAAATTTGCGATAGGAGGCTGACAAAAGATGAAGATTTCGATATTGGCAGTGATTTTGCTGACTATTTAAAAAGAAGTTATTAGTGATAATATCCTAAAATTATGTTATAATATTTTCATATGATTAATAAATCGGATTTGGGGGATATTATGACTTTGGAATACAATATATATCTTGAGTTTGCGATGATTCCGCTTGATATTATATTGTGTGTGTTTTTGTTAATACGATATACAAAGCGTACAAAGGTCAATATCGCCTTTAAGCGTTTTGCTTTCACTGTGACAATTGCCAATATCATGGATGTCTTAACTGCCATTGTAACAAGCGCTCATGAAGACGTTCCGAATGCGATTCATTATTTTTTTAATACAACCGACTCGATGCTTGCAGCACTTTCGGGTTTTTTGTTTATTTACTATGTTTATGCATATGTGAAAATGGATGAGAGCCATTATCGTATTCGTAAAATGGTTAATAATCTACTTCTCATTCTTGATTTCCTTTTGCTATTTACTAATCCATTTACACATTGGGTTTTTGAATATGATGCTAACGGAAATTACATTCACAACTTTCTGTTTACGCCGGTGGCGTACGGTTTCCCTATTTTGTTTTTCCTTATTGGTAGTATTTATATGTTGATTCATTGGAAAGATTATAAGAAAACTCAGATATACACATTGATAGTGACTGTGATAGTGGTTGGAATTGTGATGTGTATACAGATGTTTTTCTTTGACACATTTCTTGTGACATTTTTTGTGGCATCTCTTGGTGTGCTTGTAGTTTATCTGTCTCTGGAGACACCGGAGTATGAGAAGCTTATTGAAACTATGTCGCAGCTTCATGAGGCAGAGGCCAGAGAAGCGGTAAATGAGGCAAAGGCAAGGCTTTCACAGCAGGTAATGACGGCTCTTGCATGATATTGGTAAGATTGGTGTTCAGGAGGATATTCTCAACAAGAAGGGTAAACTTACTCCGGATGAGTTTGATATTATTAAGAGTCATACTGTGATTGGATATGAAATATTAAAAACAATTACCGAGATTCCTGATCTTGCTACGGGGGCTCGCTGGCATCACGAGCGTTATGACGGAAAGGGATATCCGGATGGTCTGGCGGGTGAGGATATACCGGAGGAGGCTAGAATTGTCTGCGTTGCCGATTGCTATGATGCTATGACATCAAGACGCTCCTATTCATTTCCCAAACCACAGGAGGAGGTTCGGGCTGAGCTTGTTCGATGCAGTGGAACACAGTTTGATCCTGATATTGCGGCTGTAATGATTAACATGATAGATGAGGATAATGATTATATGCTTCGTGAAATAATAGAGGAAGCAAATTTAAGTAATCAATAACACATACAAAAGAGATTATGTGATTAAATGTGATCATGAGGGACATATATTGATTGTTTGCGTTATTTATGATAAATTATAATTACAGTAGAAGGGAGACTTAAATATGCTTGAAATTAAAAGAGAAGAGTGGAGTTATATTACACTACCGAATAAGATGTATCAGCTTGTTAAGAATACAGGGGATATGAATAAGATACGTGTCGGATATTTTACTGATGCTGAAAGTGAGATGCTCACCATACTTGATTATCTTAATTATGGAGAGAAAACCAATATAACAGAATCCATGATTGACCAGGTTGATAAAGTTATCCGAGAAGCCGCGGAAGAAGTTATCAACTCTGACGATGAAATGTCTGATGGGGAAGAGTCAGATGATAAATTATCCGGATTAAAACTAACTGACACTATTTGAGTAATATTATTGATAGTCGCCAATTTGATGGCGGCTATTGATTTTTATAGAATAAAATAGATATTTTCATTTACTGATATAGAAGCAGAAGGAGGTTGGACATGGTAATTAATAATATAGATAAAGGAAAGACATTTGACTGGGGAAAAACCTCTGAAAATTATGCTAAATACAGAGATATTTATCCGAAGGAGTTTTATGATTACATATTAAATCTTGATCTTTGTAAAAGTAGACAAAAGGTATTGGATATTGGTACGGGAACAGGCGTGCTTCCGAGAAATATGTACAAATTTGGTGCGGAATGGATTGGTACAGACATAGAGGAGAAACAGATAGAACAGGCAAAGCGCCTTGCGAAAGAAGCCGGAATGGACATTGAGTTTTTTGCGTCAAAGGCAGAAGCTGTTTCTTTTCCCGATAACACATTTGATGTGATTACGGCTTGTCAGTGTATATGGTATTTTGACCATGATATAACATCTTTGGGATTTTCAAATATGCTTAAACAGGGAGGAAAATTCCTGATTCTATACATGGGATGGCTGCCTTTTGAAGACCCGATAGCAGGAAAGAGTGAGGAATTAATATTGAAATATAATCCTGACTGGTCAGGATGTGGTGATAAAATACATCCTGTATGGGTGCCTGATCAATATCTGAAATATTTTGATTTGATATCGCAAAATGAGTTCAGGGTTGATATTCCGTTTTCAAGAGAAAGCTGGCATGGAAGAATGAGAGCTTGTAGAGGTGTTGAGGCGTCTATGACACCAAGTGAATTAGAAGCCTGGGATAAAGAACATATGACCATGCTTAATAAATGTGCTGCTGAGAATTTTAATGTGATGCATTATGTATCAATCGCAGAATTACAGGTAAAAAAATAGAATAATAAAATTATCAGATAATATTAGCACTCACCTCTTGACAGTGCTAATAATATGTGCTAATCTATATTTAGTTTAAGGAAAGACATTGTATTACAGGCTATACACTTTTGAAAGTGATTAAAATGTTACAATGTCTTAAATACTATAGTTTTATATTTTATAGAGAGGTGGGATTGATCATGAATGCAGAGAAATTTACTAAGAAATCATTAGAAGTTATTGAGAATTGTGAAAAACTTGCCTATGAATACAATAATCAGGAAATCGACCAGGAGCATATGTTATACAGTCTTCTGACAGTGGATGAGAGCCTGATAGCAAAGCTTATTGAGAAGATGGATATAGACCTTTCTCATTTTATGAAGGAGGCAGAGAAGCTTCTTGCCTATCGACCGAAAGTAAATGGAGGTAATCTTTTTACAAGTTCTGATTTTCAAAAAGTTTTTGTCCATGCAGAGAAGGAAGCTAAGCAGATGGGAGACGAATATATTTCTGTTGAACATTTGTTTATTGCGCTTTTGAAACATCCAAACAAAGCATTGAAGGGCTTGTTTATGGGATACGGATTGACGACCGAGAGATTTCTTCGTGCGCTTGCAGAGGTTCGAGGCAATCAGAGGGTAGACAGCGATAATCCTGAGGCTACCTATGACAGCCTTGAAAAATACGGATACGATCTTGTGAAACGTGCCAGAGAACAGAAGCTTGATCCGGTTATCGGAAGAGATTCAGAAATCCGTAATATCATAAGAATACTGTCAAGAAAGACTAAGAATAATCCGGTACTCATCGGTGAGCCCGGTGTTGGTAAGACTGCCGCAGTTGAAGGACTTGCCCAGCGAATTGTTCGTGGTGACGTCCCTGAGGGACTTAAGGATAAGCAGATATTTGCTCTTGATATGGGTGCGCTTATCGCAGGTGCTAAGTACAGAGGTGAGTTCGAGGAAAGACTTAAGGCTGTTCTTGATGAGATTAAGAATTCAGAGGGCGAGATCATTTTGTTCATCGATGAGCTTCACACAATTGTCGGAGCGGGTAAGACTGACGGAGCGTTAGATGCAGGTAATATGTTAAAGCCTATGCTTGCAAGGGGAGAACTTCACTGTATTGGCGCGACAACGCTTGATGAGTACAGAAAGTATATCGAAACTGATGCAGCGCTTGAGAGACGTTTCCAGCCTGTCATGGTGGGTGAACCTACGGTGGAAGATACCATTTCGATACTTCGTGGACTTAAGAACAGATACGAAGTATATCATGGTGTTAAGATAAATGACAGCGCAATTGTGGCGGCTGCCACCTTGTCTAATCGTTATATTTCTGACAGATTTCTGCCTGATAAGGCAATAGACTTGGTTGATGAGGCTTGTGCTCTGATAAAGACAGAGCTTGATTCTATGCCTGTGGAATTAGATGAGATACAGAGACGTATGATGCAGTTGGAGATTGAGGAGGCTGCGCTTAAAAATGAGGAGGACAGATTAAGTCGTGACAGACTTAACAAACTTCAGGAGGAACTTACCGAGCTTAGAGAAAAGTTTGCATCAATGAAGGCTGATTGGGACAATGAGAAGATGGGTGTTGATAAGGTAAGGGAAATAAAGGAGAAAATAGAGGATGTTAATAATGAGATACAGATAGCTCAACACGATTATGATCTTAACAGAGCTGCTGAACTTCAATACGGAAAACTTCCGGCTCTGCAAAAGCAGTTAGAGGAAGAAGAGGCCAAACAGGGTGGCAGAGAAAAAACTTTGGTTCATGAGAACGTAACTGAGGAAGAGATAGCTGCAATCGTTTCAAAATGGACAGGAATTCCGGTGTCGAAGCTTACAGAGAGTGAGAGGAACAAAACCCTGCATTTAGCTAATGCTCTTCACGAAAGAGTTGTCGGTCAGGACGAGGCTGTGGAGCTTGTGTCAGATTCAATCATAAGATCTAAAGCGGGGATTAAAGATCCTACAAAGCCTATCGGTTCCTTTTTATTCTTAGGACCTACCGGAGTTGGTAAGACAGAACTTGCCAAAACCCTTGCACAGTCGTTGTTTGATAATGAGGCTAACATGGTTAGAATAGATATGAGTGAATATATGGAGAAGCATTCTGTGGCACGTCTTATCGGAGCGCCTCCGGGATATGTGGGATATGACGAGGGCGGACAACTTACGGAAGCAGTGAGAAGAAAGCCGTACTGTGTTGTTCTTTTTGATGAAATTGAGAAGGCTCATCCCGATGTGTTCAATGTTCTTTTGCAGGTGCTTGATGATGGACGAATAACAGATTCTAAAGGTAAGACGGTTGATTTTAAGAATACCATTCTTATCATGACTTCTAATATCGGTTCATCATATCTGTTAGATGGAATAAATGATTCCGGTGAGATTACGGATGAGGCGAAGAACAATGTTTTTGAAGAGCTTAAGATGCATTTTAGACCTGAATTTCTAAACCGTTTGGACGAGACGATATTATTTAAGCCGCTGACTAAAGATAATATTGCTAATATAATAGACCTCATGTTGTGTGATCTTAACAAACGCCTTGAGGACAGAGAACTTTCGCTTAAGATTACGGATTTGGCAAAAGCATTTATTATGGAGTATGGCTATGATCCTGTTTATGGAGCAAGACCTTTAAAACGTTTTCTTCAGAAACATGTTGACACTCTTGTTGCGAGAAAGATGTTAGAAGGCAGTGTCGGTGCCGGTGATGTGTTGACGGTTGATGTGGAAAATGATAAGCTTGTTATAGCAAATTAATGTTAACTCTTTAGGTATAGATACAATTCGTATGGTTATAAGTAATGTGGAGAGTGTAGGATAATATGAAGATATTACTGGTTGAAGATGATTTTGCTCTTGCGATGGGAACTGAATTTGCTCTGCAGGCTGAAGGGTATGAGGTCATTAAGGCTAAGGATGTAAGTGAAGCTAAATCGGCAGTTACATCATCGAAGCCTGACCTCATACTGCTTGATGTTATGCTGCCGGATGGAAACGGGTATGATCTGTGCAGACAGATTCGTGGGGAAGGCAATATGGTTCCGATAATATTTCTGACAGCTGTGGGTGAGGAGGCTAATATCGTCCAGGGGTTAGAGCTTGGTGCGGACGATTATGTAACAAAGCCGTACAGAGTTAAGGAACTGTTGTCAAGAATTGCGGCAAACCTTAGAAGGAGCAGAATGGCGACCGGTATTGTTGATGAAAACGTCAAGGATAAAGACGTATACTCATTTGGTCATCATGAGTTCAATAACGCTAAGTTTATATTGTATAATGACGGACAAATAGTTGACTGCACACCTAGTGAACTGCGTCTTTTAAGAGAACTTCTGATACATGAGGGACAGGTGCTTACAAGAACACAGCTGCTTGAAAGACTGTATGACACAGAGGATAATTTTATTGACGATAATACTTTGTCTGTCTATATGAAGCGCCTTCGAACCAAGTTGTCGGGTGATGCGTCATTTATCGAGACGGTGAGAGGTGTCGGATACCGCTTTGTAAAGCAGTAAGAGAAGGAAATATAGTTGGCGGTCAGTATACATACGAAGGTTGGCCTAAACGGAGATTGTGATAACGTGAAAAACAGTTTTGAGAGAAATCGTTTTATAATTTTATATTTGGTCGTTTCTGCGATAGGACTTATAGTTTTTGGCGCTTTCTGTGTAATGACAGAAGGCGGCTTTTCACATAGAAGTCTTGTGTTGTTAGTCTGTGTGGCGCTGATATTGGCTATTCTCTTTGTTGTTTTGTTCCTTCACTACAACAGGGTACTTAGTGATATGGAGAATATATCACTGATAATGGATGATGTGATTAATACCGACAAAGAGCTTGTGGGAGAGGAATACAAAGAGGGCACTATCGGAATGCTTTATACCAAACTCTATCAGATGGTAGGCATTCTTAAGGAGAGCAGAGACAGGGAATTAAAAGAAAAGATATTTTTAAGAGATATCATCTCAGATATATCACACCAGTTAAAGACACCGCTTGCATCATTGAACATTTTTGTGGATCTGCTGCTTGACGATAAGGTGACTGAGTACGAAAAGCAAAAGCAGATACTTTCTGAGGCTTCTAATCAGCTCTCCCGTATGGAGTGGATGGTACTTTCGATGCTCAAGCTTGCGCGTATCGAGGCGGGAGCTATAGTTTTTGATAAGAGCAGACAGCATTTATTACCGCTTTTGCAGCAGGCAGGAGACGGAGTTAAATATCTGTTGGATGACAGAAACCAGATGTTAAAAATAGATTGTGGTGAAGAGGTTGCATTTAATTGTGACGGTGAGTGGCTTACTGAGGCAATTATCAATCTTTTAAAAAATGCATCTGATTATTCGGATAAAGAAAAGAACATCACTATAGAAGTTGATGACAGTAATGCCTACTGCCGCATTTATATCAAGGATGAGGGCATGGGAATTGCCGAGGAAGAGCTGCCTAACATCTTCAAACGTTTCTACCGTATTAACAGTGAGGTCAATCCAAACAGCGTTGGAATCGGGCTTTCACTTACAAAGTCAATAATCGAGGGTATGGGTGGAAGCATCAAAGTTCGCAGTGAAGTCGGTAAATATACCTGGTTTATTATTACATTTGTGAAGTGATTTTGCTAATAATGTATGCATTTAACACATAAAAATACAATTGGAGGATAATGATGATGAGTTTTAGAATTCATATGAGAAAATATATGCTTGCAGGATTGTTGATATTATCCATTGCAGTTTTTGGAGTAAAACTACCATATGTCCATGCGGCGGAGGATGTCTCGGTTTTAAGTGTACAGGAAGAATCAAAAGATAAGACTTCCTCAAAAAAGAAAAAGCATAAGAAGAAAAAGAAGAAACAGTATGGATGGGTTAAAAAGGGAAAGAAATATTATTATTATGACCGCTCATCAGGAAAACAGAAGAAGAATAAGAAAGTCGATGGAATTAAACTTGGCAAGGATGGAAGTGCAAAGCACACAAGCTACAATTATAAAAAAATCGAAACCATGATAGAAGCAAGAAAGCTTGTTAATAAACTTACAAAAAAGTCTGATTCAAAACAGACTAAGCTTAAGAAGGTATTTACTTATATGAAGCGGGTATCATATAACAAACACCATGAGTTTTCAAAGCTTAGTAAAAAGAAGGGCTGGGAGATGGTTTATGCAAATGATATCTTTGATAAGGGCACAGGGTGTTGTGTATCCCAGTCTGCTGCGCTTGCATTTATGGCTCATGAGTGCGGTTATAAGACTGTGTATTTATGCCATGATGGAGACCATGCCTGGGTAGAGATTAATGACAGGGTTTATGACGCACTGCTGGCGCGAATAAAAAATCATAATTCATATTATAATGCAAGTTATAGAGATGCACATCTTAGCGCAGTCGAAAAAATAAAAATATGAATGGGTAAAAATGTATGAGTTTCGGAATTATAGTTATTTTACTGTTAATAATATACTTGTTTCTTATTGCTCCAAACTTTGAACGCAGGGAGAAAATGCTTCCGTTTAGCGAGGTGTATATAGCGCACAGAGGATTATTCTATAATGGAGAGGTACAGAGTTCGAGTGCCAATAATGAGGTGAATAACTATAAGGTTGATGACAAACAGGGTAATCCTGAAGAAGATATTATTCCTGAGAATTCGCTCCCCGCATTTGAGAGAGCTGTGGCAGTGGGATATGGAATTGAACTTGATACACAGACGACATCTGATGGCAGAGTTGTTGTATTTCATGATGAGTCACTGCTTAGAATGTGCGCCGTAGATAAAAAACTTCATGATTGCACCTATGATGAATTGATAAAATATAGTCTGCTCGGGACGGATTATAAGATACCGCTATTTGAAGATGTGCTTAAAGTGATTGGCGGAAAGGTGCCGCTTATTGTTGAGGTGAAGTCCGAGGGTAATTACAGAAGGACCACAAGGCTTACGGCAGAGTATCTTGATGCATACAGAGGAGCTTATTGTGTGGAATCATTTCATCCTCTCGTACTTAACTGGTTTAAGAAGAACAGACCTGATGTGTTAAGGGGACAGTTGTCTACCAACTTTTTTAAGAGTACATTAAAGCGCAGCTGGTATGAGAATTTTATACTTACCAACCTTATGCTTAATTTTCTGTCAAGACCTGATTTTATTGCTTACAGCTACAGGTTTAGGTATCAGCCGTCATTTTTGATATGCAGAAATTTGTTCCGGGTTGTATGTGCTGCGTGGACTGTCAGAAGTGAAGAAGTGCTTCGGAAGGTGGAGAAGATTTTTGATGTGATTATATTTGACAGCTTCCTCCCGGGAAAGAAATAGTTTAATCTTACGAAATCGTAAGAAAACCAGTCACCGAAATGTAACTATCATTTATTATAATCTAGGCATAGCAAAGAAAGCTATGCCTTTTGTTGTATAATTAAGAAACTTTGTTTCTTGTTATATAAAATAGTTGATGATAGTTTAAGAAATGGAGAAAGAAAATGGAAAGTTATATGGATATTGCAATAAGATATGTAAAACATAATAAGCGAAGGAGTATTCTGACGGTTTGCGGCGTGACTGTTTCGGTTATGGTTTTGTATATGATTCTTAATCTGTTCTGGAGTTATCTTATTAATTACAGGAATGATATCCGGAAAGAGAAGGATTATGAAATCGTACTGTTTACGGAAACTAAAGAACAGATCGACATGATAATGAAAGATACAAGGGTTAAGGATGCTGCGATTGGAGAATACTATGCATACAATTATTATGATCCTGTAACTTACGAAAATGCGCTATACATCAATATAAACAGTCCTTACAGAATGGAAAAGATATTAAAAGAGCTGAATGAAGAATACGGAGTCGAGGGAAAACTTAATCTTGAACTTGCGGTTACATACCTTCAGGGCACAGAGGGAAATCTCATCTATATCGCAATATTATCAGCACTTCTTATTTCGTATATATGCGCAATCTTTGGCGTGGGTATAATAAGAAATTCAATCCAGCTTACCATGTTAGAACATATAAAGGATTTTGGAAATCTCCGTTGTATAGGAGCTGCAAAAGGGCAGCTTAAGGCTATCGTTTATGTACAGGGTGCTTTAATGGAGATATCCGGAATTGTGCTTGGAGTTTTGTTTGGATGGAGTGGAAGTGTGATTGCAGGAGCATTGCTTAGATGGGATTTTGTCAGGTTTTATTTTTTGCCGATCCCATTTATAGTATTAGCATTTCTGATAGATCTGTACTTTGCGATGGGAGAAAATGTGAAACTGGTAACAAAGATGACTCCGGTTTCAGCAATACGGGGTGAGTATAGAATTAAAAAGGAGAAGCTTAAGAGACGGAGAAAAAGCCTTTGGGGATTGCTTTTTGGAATAGAAGGTGATTACGCATATAAGAATATCCGCAGACATCCGGGAAGATTCGTCCGTACAGTTGCTGCTATGTCTTTAGGTGTTGCCGCTGCTATATTTATCTTCGGAATAGGAAAGTCATTACATAAAATTATGGATTCTTTTAATAATATGTATGGTTATTACAATACTTACTATTATTCGGATGTCAATCCTGATGCATCTAAAGAGGATATGATGAAAAAGTTGCCGCCAACAGAGTTACTATCCGGCGTGTTAGAATTTCCGGAACTTACAGAGTCAAAGAAGCTTTATGAAAATGGTGCAATAGTTGCTGATTTTGATAATCATTTATCTCATTTTACGGAAGAAAATAAGAAACTAGGCGTTCAGGGGAAGGAGATGCTGGCAGCATATCTTAAATATGAGAGTGAGATCAAATCAGGTTCAGAGAGTGACTCTTTTATAGGAGATATGGCAATGTATGAGTGTAACATTCCATGTTACGGATATGATGCCAAAGATATTGAGCGTTATAAAGATGTACTTGTAGATGGAACTCTTGATGTGAGTGATCACGGTTTGATATTAGTAAATGGTGGATACAGCTGGCTATATGATGATGAGTTTGATCGTTCATATATTGATAATATAGAATATACCGACTATAAGGTTGGAGATAAGATAGAGTTTGTAGATACGAAAGTATTTAGGGAACGATATAATGAACGTTTAGAGCCCGTTACACTTGAGTATGAAAAAAAGCATAGTGCAGATCAGGAAAAATACGACAGTTATGCAGAAGATAATCTGACAGCGGAGGAGCTCAAAGAGAAGAATGATTTAAATAAAGAAATGGAAGAGGATGAGCATGCTTACAACAGAGCAAAGAGCAATCTGATATGTGCTGTATACAATGAGGTTATATCCGAGGGACATACAATTACTTATACAGTGGAAGGAATTGTAAGCAGAAATATCAATTTTGGAGATGGACTGGCATGTATGTCCATAGTGCTTCCGCTTGAAAATTATTATGTACTTACCGGTACAGATGAGTCTTGGGTTAATGGTATGATGTATCATTTTGATCATTTTCCTGCACGGACATATTCTAACAGGGTATTAGATTACGATTTCGATCTTAATTCTGAGGTGTTGTATTCAAGTTCGGGTTATACTTTCGAAATACAGGAAATCAATTCATTTCGCAATATAATTGCTGTTGTGGGTTTGATAGTATTATTCATTGTCGCAATGAGTATATTTAATCTGATAAACACAACCGCAAGTGATATATACTTAAGACGTAAAGAACTGGCACAGCTTAGAGTGTTGGGGGTTTCTAAGAAAAAACTTTATAAGATGGTAATGCTTGAGGGCGTTATTCAGACCATACTTTCATGTGTTATAGGAATAGTATCGGGCATCCTTTTGGGATTTGGATTATATGAGCCGATAATAGTAACTATATATGGTTATCATTATGTATTTCCTATTTTTGAAGCATTATTGTCGGTAATAGTAACAATGCTTATACTTTGCGGGGCTGTGTATTTCCCGTTAAAGCGTTTACCTAATGATGTCGCCTCAGACCTTGCAACTGCAGGCGAGTAATGAAACCAGATGACTTTAGGTGAATACATCAATCACCTAAATGAAAAGAAATAACGAGGAGAATAATAATATGGACATTGTAAGAATGGAAAATGTAACTAAGGTATATGGGACCGTAGAAAATCAGGTGTGGGCTCTGCATGGAGTCAATCTTAACATTGAAAAAGGGGAGACGGTGGCGGTTGTCGGTGCATCGGGTTCAGGCAAATCAACACTTCTTCACGTAATGGGCGGAGTGGACTCGCCGACTTCGGGTAAGGTAATTATTGAGGATAAGGATATCACATCTCTTACGGATGAGCAGATGTCAGTGTTCAGAAGAAGGAAGATCGGCTTTGTGTTTCAGGCATATCATTTGATACCTGTACTGACAGTTGAGGAGAATATTACAATGCCTATCCTTCTTGATCACAGAAAACCGGACAGGGAATATATTGAACATATTATGGATATATTGAATCTTCAGGATAGACGTCATCACCTTCCGAATCAGTTGTCAGGTGGACAGCAGCAGCGTGCGGCAATAGCGCGCGCACTTGCTAATCGTCCGGCACTTATCCTTGCCGATGAGCCTACCGGGGCACTTGATTCCCAAAATGGAGCAGAGGTAATAGCGTTGTTACAGAAATCCGTAAAGGAACTTAACCAGACACTTGTGCTTATAACACATAATATAGATCTTGCCAGAGAGGCAGACCGTATAATCAAGATTTCGGATGGTGATATCATAGCATGAAATTCGGGTTTGTAGGGATGTTTTATTTTCTTTTACGAACGCCGTATTACGATATATTATGGTATATTTTTATGTCTTGATTGTCCGTAGATAAGAGTTTTTAAGTATTCCGTATACGTTTTTCTATAATACGCGAACGGCTACATGCGACTTCCTTGTCGCATCGCGCCTTGTTCGGCATCCATGCCTCACATCGCTACGTATTCATCGGAATACTAAGAAACTCTAATCCACTACCAAATGGCGACAAAAAACATACCATAATATATCGATTGACGGCTGTCTATACAAGGCGAAAGGGAAATAAAACATTCCTTGTCGGGTGGTTAGCATAAAAGTTAGCTAGTGGCTACATCATACCAACCAACTTACTTTTATGATTCCTGCCCTGTCCAAGTAAGGACTAGCGAAAATCTCGAAAACGTAAATCTTGCATAGTAAGTTTGTCTGATTCAATTAACTAAATACGCGTAGCGAATGGTAAAAAGTTTTTTTATATGACATTTGGGAGAAAAATAGTGTTTCTTAGTATCCCATACAAAGTCAGCGGATGACGGACATGGATGTCCGTCAGTCTCAAAGGAGGCAGGAGGTCGACTATTGAGATGTACCGCGTCCGAAATAGATAAACTTTAAGGGATACATAGAAACTCTTTTTTCGGACAAACAGTCATAGAAACAAAAC
>CADBCZ010000055.1 GCA_902793335.1 uncultured Lachnospiraceae bacterium | reverse complement strand
AAGCAAACAGACAGTCAAGGTCGCCGCTGGCGCCTCGTCAGAGGTTTGCCTTGACAGGATGGGAGCTTGTGCTATCACACAGAAAAAGTGATTGACCCATTAAATTTTAAAAATATTGTAAATTCACGCAAAATGTCATAAAAATACGAGAACAAACTGTCGGAAACACTTGCATTGATACATAAAAAAAGATACAATATAGTTATTCAATTTATTGCAAACGAGGAGGGGCTACTATGACATTTGAAAATCAGGCAATAAGCATCACATCTCAGTATAATAACAGTGTTCACATCAAGGTTATTCCCGGACACTTCGCTACTAATCACTCACATATCACACATTACATTGATATGACAACATTAAAGACACGTCAGGCTATGGCTCGTGCAGCTGCCAAGTCAATAGCAAGCGAGTATCTGTGTTCAACCGTTGTTGATACTATAATCTGTATGGACGGAACCGAAGTAATCGGCGCATATCTCGCAGAGGAATTAACTGATTCCGGAATCAGATCAATGAACCAGCACCAGACAATGTATGTTGTCACACCTGAATTTAATTCTGTTGGTCAGATGATTTTCCGAGATAACCTACAGCCAATGATTAAAGGCAAGCACTGTCTGTTCCTCCTAGCATCTGCAACTACAGGTCGTACAATCGAGCGAAGCCTTGAATGTGTATCTTATTACGGCGGTATCGTCGCAGGTATATCTGCCATCTTCTCGGCAAGCGACGTCATTGCGGGACAGCAGATACACACCTTGTTCAGAACAGAGGATATCCCGGATTACAAGACCTATCCTCATAACCAGTGTCCACTCTGCCAGAGCGGTCACAGAATTGAAGCTATCGTTAACAGTTACGGTTATTCTAAGTTGTAACTGTATAATATGTTATTTTTAACCACAAAAAGAAGATGGCAATTGCCATCTTCTTTTATATTTGGTGTCTTACCACTTTATATTCATCGCCGTCCCTGTAATAAGGACAACCTTTGAATCCGTTAGACATCAATCTTCCGTAATCATCCTCGTCCATATTGATGTCACAGACATACTCTTCCATGTCCTCATCGTACATCAGATATGCACAAGTATCACAAGATCCCACACTGCTCACCTGATCAGTCCTTTCCCTTCTTGAGTGAATCATAATATGATTTGTATCTGTAACAGGTTCTCTGGCTGTAAGGAACTTTCTCAACTATTTCATGCATAGTAAGTCCTTTTTCGTAAAGCTCAACAAATGATTCATAAGATTTCATCCAGGTAGCGTCGTGCTTTCTGCGTCCGCCCCAGTCACGACTGCGAAACATCTCTAATTCTTCTTTCATTTCTTTGTTTTCTTTTTCAAGCTTCTTAATTAGTTCTTTTGCTTCTTCCAAAGTAATGTTCTTTTTCATCTTTCCATCCTCCAACTTTAATTATTTTATCATTTCGCCTGACGGCTAATCATATCATAATCTAAATAACCCTGTTTCCAGATCAATATTTCGGCAGTTTAAGACGCTCTTCAAACTGTTCCACGGGAAGCGGTTTATCAAACAGAAATCCCTGTACAATATTACACTCTGTACTTTTTAAAAATTCAACCTGTTCCTCAGTCTCAACACCTTCGCATATAACAATTCGATTAAGATCCTTGATCATGCGGATAACATTACCCACGAGATTGGCACCATTCTGTTTCTTATCCCCTAAGCTATCAAAAAACGATTTGTCTATTTTGACAACGTCCACATTTATATTCTTGAGCATCGACAGTGAAGAATATCCTGTTCCGAAATCATCTATCGAGGTGTATATCCCGGCATTTCCCATATCTCTCACAAATTTCTCAAGTGCATAAAAATCTGTGTATCCTGAAGATTCTGTAAGCTCAATCTCAATATAGTCCGAACTGATATTATACTTCTTAACTATATCGAGAACCTGCTTGGACAGGTTCGGATTTTTGAGATGAAGCTTTGAGAAATTAGATGATATCCGCACAGGATTAAGACCCTCATCCATCCACCTCCTGATATCCTTACAAACCTGTTCAAACACATAGAAATCAAGCTCTATAATCTTTCCTTCATTTTCAAGGATAGGAATAAATTGTCCCGGCGAGACCATACTTCCGTTTCTTATCCATCTTACTAACGCCTCAGCTCCGCAAAGACTTCTGTCATCGATATTAACCTTCGGCTGGTAATAAACTTTAAACTCTCCGTTTGTGATAGCCTGCCTGTAATTACTTAAAATGTCCTTCTCTTCCACCATCTGTGCACTCATGGAATCCGTATACCATGCATAGTCCTCGGAATCCTTCCCACGTGTACTGTTGATAGCAAGAGTACAGTAATTAGTTACGTTACTTAAATGATCCCCTTCTTCAATCGGATATACACCACACCTTGAAAAGATATGTAAAAGCTGCTTTCCATTCTCTGTTTCTATGCTAAGGTCCAAGGGCGAAAGAACATTGAGTATCTCATCTTCGCGTCCCTTTTTCACCAGCATCAGAAAATTATCGCTGCCTGTTCTTGCGACATACTCACCATGAGTTATCAGTCTGCTTAGGTAATGAGCATATCTTCTCAATATCTCATCACCCTTGTAAAACCCAATCTGCTGATTGATGTATTTGAAGTCCTTGATATTGACAATCATGCCCGTATAATCTTTGAGCCTGTTCTTTTTTTTCAATCCGGCCGCTACATCCTTAAGTCTGCTTTCATTGGATATCTCGGTAAGCTGGTCACGCTGAAGCATATCATGTGCAATCATAACCATGCTTATCAGACTAAGGATTGCAAATATCGTTATCAGCGATATCATCACATTGCGCAATCTGGTCAACCTGTCCACTATATCGGATGTCCTGATATCACAACCGACCATTCCAACAACCTCATGCTCTGAATTAAAGATCGGGGCATACGCACTGAAAAAACTACCCCATTTATCCTTAATCAGCTTTGAGTCGCAACAGGCCTGTCCGTGCAGTGCCGGTTCCATCTCCGGCAACAATTCGTATTCTTCACCGCACGCAGCAGGATTCTTCGGGTCAGCATCGACAACAAACGTAAGTTTTTCATTCTTGTAGCGCATGGTGTATATATATTGCAACATACTGTAATCCATATACTTCGTAATCTTCTCCAAAACATCGAAGTATGCATCATCACGCTCAGATTGAATCGTCTCAAAACTATCGCCGTCAATCTCATTAGCAGCGATAACCGCTAGTCCCATCGCATTGTTCTTGCTCTGATTGATCATCATGTTACTAACATTTACATAAATGACCACTCCGAGAAGAATAAATGCTGCCAGACCCGTAAGCACGATATACCATGAATATCGCCGCTGCATGCGAAATGTTCTATTATTCATCAAGACATCCCCCCTGTGTAAATGTCTGACTACAAATTTCTAGCAGATCTCAGCGCCATGAGGCATAGGACTCTCAGTGGTCACTATTGATAAGTTTCCTTCCTCGTCCTCAGCACAGAGAATCATACCCTGTGACTCAAGTCCGGCAATCTTGGCAGGCTTTAAATTGGTAACAACAACAACCTTTTTGCCAACCATATCTTCAGGTGAATACTGGCTCTTGATGCCCGAAAGTATCTGGCGAACCTCACTGCCGATCTTAACCTTAGAGCAAAGAAGCTTCTTAGACTTCGGAACTTCTTCACAGGCTATAACCTCTCCTACCTGTAACTGAATCTTATCAAAATCATCAATTGTTATCTCTGACTTCTTCTGTTCTATATCGATACCCGGATTGTCATCGGTTTTTGCAGGCTCTTCTTCCTGTTTCGGCATCATTTCCTCAACCTTCTTAAGAACCTCTTCGACATCGAGTCTTGCAAATAATATCTCAGGCTTCTCTGTAACCTTGGTTCCTGATTTGTAAATGCCAAAGCGAAGCATATCATTTACCTTTCTCTTAGGCGAATTAAGCTGTGCCAAAATCTTCTCGGAAGTCTCAGGCATATATGGCTCAAGTAGTGTTGCTCCGATTACGATACTTTCAACAAGGTTGTAGAGTACTGTAGCCAATCTGTCCTGCTTGTCCTCTTCCTTTGCAAGTGCCCATGGCATGGTCTCATCTATATACTTGTTACATCTCTTGAAGAGATTGAAAATCTCTGTGATAGCATCCGCAACTCTCAATCTGTCCATTGCAGTAGAAACGCGGATTCTTGTATCAAGAACATATTCGATAAGCTCGTTGTCTACCTCTTCATTAACCTTTCTGTTCTCAACAACGCCGTCAAAATACTTATTAGACATTGAAACTGTACGGTTAACAAGATTTCCGAGAGTGTTGGCAAGGTCTGAATTGAGACGCTCTACCATAAGCTCCCATGAAATTACACCATCATTTTCAAACGGCATCTCATGAAGAACGAAATATCTTACCGCATCAACGCCGAAAAGCTCAACCATATCATCAGCGTAGATAACGTTACCCTTTGATTTACTCATCTTGCCATCGCTCTGGATAAGCCATGGATGTCCAAATATCTGCTTAGGAAGCGGAATATCAAGTGCCATGAGCATTATAGGCCAGTAAATGGTATGGAAACGAAGAATATCCTTACCGATCAAATGAAGATCTGCCGGCCAGTACTGATCATAAAGACTGTCACTTCTGCCACCGACATCATATCCAAGTCCGGTTATATAGTTAGAAAGCGCATCAATCCAGACGTAAACAACGTGCTTAGGATCGAAGTCAACCGGAATACCCCATTTAAATGAAGTACGGGATACGCAAAGATCCTGAAGTCCCGGTTTTAAGAAGTTGTTCATCATCTCATTCTTTCTTGACTCAGGCTGAATAAACTTAGGATTCTCTTCTATATATTTAATGAGTCTGTCCTGATATTTGCTCATCTTAAAGAAATAAGCTTCCTCTTTTGCAGGAGAAACTTCTCTTCCACAGTCCGGACATTTTCCATCTACCAACTGTGACTCAGTGAAAAATGATTCACATGGTGTACAATACATACCCTCGTATTCGCCCTTGTAAATGTCACCCTTATGATAGAGTTTTGAGAAGATCTTCTGAACCTGCTTCTCATGATCTTCATCTGTTGTTCTGATGAACTTATCGTATGAGGTATTCATCAAATCCCAGATTCTCTTGATCTCTCCTGCAGTCTCATCAACAAACTCCTTAGGTGTTACGCCTTTTTCCTGTGCTTTGAGCTCTATCTTCTGACCGTGCTCATCAGTACCTGTCTGAAAACGAACATCATATCCAACAAATCTCTTATACCTTGCAATACTGTCTGCAAGTACAATCTCGTAAGTGTTACCAATATGCGGTTTGCCCGATGTATAAGCAATCGCTGTGGTAATGTAGTATGGTTTCTTAGCCATGTTTCTTTTCCTCCTTAATATCCGAATGAAAGATTTCGGAGATATAGTTATATGTATATCTAATAATAAGCAAAACGACAGCCTGTGTCAAGAACAGACTGTCACTTTAAAAAGTTGCAGGAATCACAAAGTTATGGAGCAACTCGTATATAATTTTAACTACCGATTTTCATTCACATATGTTGTGACACGATTCTGAATGATTTCCACCACCTCGTCCAGTTTTTTTCGTCCGTGGAAATAATTCTCAGCCTCTTCATTAATTATATCCATAATCGCTACATTCGGTCTGGTTATCTTGGTTGTGTTATCTATAAGATCGCGATACATTTTCTCCTCATCGGGAGCAAGCGGTCCTATCTCAACCATTCCACAATCCGATTCCCATGATTCATTTAAGGGCTCTATCTCATTGCCAAAATCATCCACATAAGGTTTTGTCGTGGTTTTTGTCTTCATAAACATCTCAAACGCTTCTTTATTAGTCGGATTGCTATACAACAGACCATCACCAATCTGATACTCCTTTGTCATAATATATCTAAGAAACTCCCATGCACCTTCCTTGACCTCAGACTTTGAATATATTCCCATTCTACAGTTAAAGTTAAAGTATGATCCGCATTTATCTTCACAGGGATATCCGATAAATGTTATATCAGAACCATAGATTGTCTTGTATACCTGAATACTATCAGTATATATATCACCATCTACAAGCAGCACCTTACCATCTTTTAACATTTCATCCTGACTCGGATAATCCTCAGAGTAATCCATATCTTCAGTTTTTCCACGATTGGCTATCTCCAGCACCGACTTGAAATCATCACTGTCAAATCTGCATTTTCCTGTATTCCAGTCTATATAGTCATCGGTACAAAATCCAAGGAACGAATACATGATATTAACTTTATTATCATAATAGAACGGTGATACATCTTTTCCCTTCTTTTCCAAAAGCTCTGCAAGTTCTTTAAATGTCCAGCCGGATTTATCACCTACATCCTTCTTTGAAGCGATGATAGATTGTATATTAAAATGCGGAGCGACATAATATAGCTTTCCGTCAATCTCCATTGCTTTTTCAACAGACGGAAGAATATCTTCTTTTTGGACTTCATCATCTTTTTCAAAATACGGTGTCAGATCCTCTAATAATCCTTTTTTTGCATAATCTTCAATATTGAAGTAATTAAGATCGATAATATCAGGTACTTTACCGGCCACAAAATCTGCATTCATTCTGGTCTGAGCTTCCACATAATCCTCAGTATCGGCATAATCAGTAAATTCAATTCTGTACTTGTCACTTTCTTTATTGAATTTCGTTGCAGCATTTCTTATACCATCATCCACACCAAGCATTGATCCGAATGTAATTATAACCTTATCCTTAACCTGTGACTTATCGACCTTTTTATATAAAACCAGATCAGAATCAGTATCTTCGTATGACATGCACAGAAAATGATCTGAATCAACAGTGGTGATATTATATATACTGTTACCGCTCACTCCTGACGCCATAAAGTCAAAAACCTCAGTGGATGTCTTATCCTTTAATTTATAACCATACAATCCTTCTGCATTCCTGAACAAGAAATCATAATCCCCGTATCCATTCAACATCGAATCATTTCCATCGAAATATGGAACATCTATCTCATATGTCTCAACAAATTCCTTATCCTTTACACTAAGCTCTTTGACAAACGTGCCCTCACTACCTTGCACACCACAAAGAATTCTTCCATCCGGTGTCCCTGTAACGCAAGCAATATAATTATTGTCATCCTTTACCTCGCCAATCTTATTAAGACTGTTATCAGCCAGCAAAATACTCTGACCGGTAACGAAAATGTAATTGCCCTCGCTATCTGTAAGCATTGTATCGATATATGTATCCTTAGAAAGATCCATTGCTTCGGAAAGATTATTATGCTCACTTATCTTTCCATTTTCATCTGCTACAGAAACATAATACTGCTGACTTTCAGTCTTTGCGTCAGCAATCGCCGATAATATCACAACGTTATTATGCTTATCGACAATAATGTTCTGAATATATTCTTTACAATCCTCAAATTGCAACTCGCATAGCTCTTTTAAGTCTGTCCCCTCATGACTCATAGAATACAGTCTTGCAATACTGACATAATTACCGTAATCCTCGCTTTCCACATCCTGACTCACATCTTCTGAAGATTCGTCAAAACCTTCATCGTCATATGCATCTGTTGTAACAAAAAACACTTTATCATCAGTAATGGTATATGTATTAGTGGCACCCTTAACATCCTTCATGTCTATCTTTTCCTCAGAAAACACCACCTCCTTAACATCCACATCAATTTTCGTCACCTCTGTGTTGCTATTACCACCCTTTTCACTCTTTTCGTTCTTTCCGCCTCCGCAGGCTGCAAGAGACATTGCCATAGCGGCTGCCATACTAAGTCCAAAAATAAATTTCAACAATCTCCTCATAATTTATCTAATCCTCCATACTCTCGCATTCTGCATTCCTTATCATCGACGGTTTCCCTTTACGTTTTTCAACGTTACATGCCGCCAACGACATTGTCATAATTAATATCAGGCAAATTGCAACGGTCTTTTTCCAAATTAATCTATTCATATTAAGTCTCCTTATCATCACATATCATTATCTATATTTTTGCTTTTGTTGTTACAAATGACAGAAATGTGGAACTGCGACTAAAGGGGGATAAAGTCGCAGTATTCCATCCAAGCCTGCCCGAAAGATGAATATAAAAATTATACGAAGGAAAAATTCTTATACCCAAAAAATGATAGCAATTTCATCTTTCACAAATTATTATCCTACGTCTACACATGGTTTTGGGGGGGGTACCACGTTCCACGTATTAATCGGCAGTATAACACCCGAAAATGAAAATATCTATAGGTTTACGGGATTAGAAAGATTATCGTAAGGATTGCAAGAAACATCTCAAGAATTTCTTAAGATTATCATAGAAAATGTAAGAAATTTCTTTTATATAAACCTATATATAATTATGAACAGTTTGTTATATTTAAAATAGAATTTATATAATTTTATATTGTTTATCAATTGCTTTTTATAATTTTGTCTAATAGAATATTGTCATCAAAAGCGCTTTTGAAATCTGTAAATAAAGAGGACAAAAGGTATGAAGGTCAAAAAAGACGAAAATATAAGTCAAAATGTTGAAGAAATAGTACCTGTAGTTAAGGGAGAAAATATCTCGCAGATATTTGACAAAATATTCAAAAAATGTATCACGCTATCTGCAAAGTCTGTTGTCAGGATGTTAAACGGGATGTTTAATACCGATTATCCTGACGACAGCAAACTGACATACAACTGGACAGAATTTGTCAAAGATAATACAATGACCACCATTTTGGCAGATTGTATTGTTACAGTTAACGGAGAACAATCTTACCATATGGAAGCACAAGCATATGATGATAACGAAGTTGTCTTTCGCGTATTTCAATATGGATTTGAGCATGCCCAAAGAACTGCAAACAAAGAAAAGGACAGGATTGTATTAAATTTTCCCGAACCGGTTATCATTTATCTGTACTATGAAAACTATGTTCCGGATGAGTATGTAATGAAGATTAATTTCAAAGCATCAGATGGAGGTTATGAGTATGTTGTTCCCGTCATAAAGATTCCGGAATTATCTACGGAAGAAATGTTAAAACGTAATATGATTATATTAATTCCATTCCAATTAATGAAGCTTCGTTATTGGGTTGATAAAAAGAAAAAGGTTATGACGAAAACTCCGGATGAATTGAAAAAATTTATTGAATATGATATTATTGGTAGCATCAATAAGAACTTAAAGCTAGGCAATATCACAGATACAGATGCATCAAGACTTAAGAGATATTCTCTTATGCTTAGGGATTATCTGTGTGAGCATACGGAGGCAGAAGGACTGGAGGTGCTAAAAGGCATGATGGATCATTCATTTATGACAGATGTTGATATAATCTGTGAAAAGTACGAAGAGGCACAACAGAAACTTGAAGAATCTCAACAGATGCTCGAAAAATCTCAGCAGAAGCTTGAAAAATCACAACAGAAACTTGAAAAATCTCAGAAAGATAACGATGAATTATCAAAAATAGTGAAAGCATACAAAGAAAAGTATGGTCCCCTATAATACTAACCTAAAAAACTCAAAAAATCGGATGCCGTAAACATCGGCATCCGATTCAGACATATTCTTTACTATCTTATTATCAGCGAATCCATGTTTAAAACAGACCATCACCTGTGACCGATCTAAGTTCGACTGTATCTTCATCATCCGAAGAAGGAATCTCATCAAACTCCTCTTTCTCATCATCAAATGATTCATTTCCCGCTTCTGCTTCGTAGTTTGAATTTAATTCTTCAGTTTCTAAGCCTTCTACTTTTATGATTGCTTCAGCTTCCTTCTCTGCAAGCTGTTTCTCGTATGCTTCCCAGTTTCTCTTCTCTCTCTGTTTTTCAAACTCATTCATCAGAAGACCTTTGACCGTCCATGTCTTCCTCTCAAGCAGACCATATATCAACCACAAGAGACTCAACAACGGAAATACGAGCAACGCATATCTTGCTATCAATAATTTCATCTGCGTATCTTCTTGAACCCTTGCAACATTCTCCCAATATGGATATCCAACCGGTGCTGTGTGCATTGTACGGTACTTCCAGTTCTTTGCATTGGTTATGAGTTCCATACTGTTATAACGCTTTGTATTCTCCTTAACCTCCACATCATCAAAAGATAACGGATTCTCCTTCTTCTTCATTGTTTCATCCGCCTCTTCCTCTGCAAGACCGTATGCCTCTCTTAACGCATAATATGCATAATTGGAAATCGGATTAGGTAATACAGCCTCATAGCAGGTTATGGGCAGATTCTCAATATTCTTCTTCAATTCGCTATAACTCATATATATGCGATTATCATTTCCATACGCAATCCCTGATAATTTGTCCTTTGGCACTTCCACGACACCTGCAACAAAATAAACACTGTTATTAAGCCACACCTGCATACCGATTATGTCATTAGAACCGAACATCGCCCACGCAAAATTCTCATCAACAACAATCCTGTCCTGATTAACATCACTTTCAGATATATAACTTCCCGAAAGTAATCTCATAGGATGGAACTGAAAGAAATCTCCACCGACAGCAACAGCTTTTGCAGGAACGGTATTGTTGTCTTTTCTAAGATTAATCGAGGTCTCACAACTATATGCATCTATCCATACTCTGCCTTCTGTCATGGAATCCGAATAAGAATCTTTGTTAAGTTTTTCTGCAATCGAACTTCTTACATCACTAATTCCATCCACATTCATCCCATATCCCGGTGAGACAAATGCACTAACCTGAGCATATGGCATTTTCTTTTCGCCCACTAAGGATTTGATGATGAACTTCTTTGCATCAGCATTTTCTTCTTTCGAATCTTTCTTGGAAGAATTGGTCACCTCGTCATTCTCCCAACGCATCGCTTCCTGCTGAGAATACATGGAGTCCACTTTATGATGCGCAATAGCAGTGATGATAAAGTACATCGCAATAAGAATCACATCTATTATCAAAACCACTTTATGTTGTTTTATAAACGTTGTTATTTTTGACATTTTTCTTCCTCTATAAATCAAATTTACTGCACTAATCGTACCTGCATTCCATTTTCCAGTGGCTTAGATGAATTGGTAATAACATCATCATATTCATAAACTCCTCCTGTAACACCTGACGATGTATCATCCGATGCCTCTACCTCAACGTCTGCACGTTTTACTGTATAACGGTTTCCAAGAGGTGTACCCTTAACCTTGAGCACGAGAACGAATTTTCCTTTGCTGTCCTCTCTTATTGCATTGTTAGGTACAACCGCATCATATCTGTTCTTCTTTTCACCTACGGATAATGCCAAAGTCTGTCCAACAGAAATTTCCTCACCCTTAACCTCGAAGGTTACAATCATATTCTGGTTTGGATTCTCAGTGTCTACGCTTATATTCTTAACTGTTGCCGATGCTGTGTCATCCCATAAATTCTCTATTGATGCCTCATCGCCAACTCTGACAAGCTTGCTCTGTGCCTTTTTAATATTGATCTTTACAATATATCCACTGTCTTTAAGCTGAAGTTTTGCAAGAGGTGCATCCGGTGTGGCTGTATCACCCTCTTTAACTGTGATTTCTGCTACAACGCCATCCTCTGCTGCCTTAACCTCTTTGAGGTCATCACTCTTTTTAAGTTCTTCAACCTTTTCCTTCTGGTCATCTATTTCCTTAGCTGCAGCCTGATTATCCAAAGCATCTGACTGAGCTGAAAGAGCATCCTCTTCTTTTCTCTTATCAAGTGCACGCACAAGAGATTCCAACGCTCTTTTCTTCTCTGTAACTGCAGTTTTTGCATCTTCTAAGGTTCCTGCAGCTGATAAATCAGTAACCTTTGTCTCCTGCGACTCCTGTGTTTTTGTCAAAGTATCAAGTGTTGCTTTTGCAGTCTTTAACTCGTCATTTACTGATTTGCTAGACTTAAGAGCTTCAACAAGTTTCTTGTCTTTCTCAATTGCTGCCTCTTTATCCTCGATTTCACGATCTATCTGCAATGTATCCTCACCGTTTTCCTTTGCAATGGCAAGGTCCTCTTTGAGACGCTTAAGTGCTTTCTCATCATCAGACAACTGTGCAGTCATGGCATCATAATCTCCGGCTTCCGCATAGGCATCCGCCTTGGTTTGGAGATCATTTATTTTTGTCTGAGTTGCTTCTATATCCTTCTTAGTCTGGTCAAGCGCCTTCTTTGCAGCCTTTAACGCCTTGTCATTTTTCTGAGCCTTTTCCTGAGCATCAATAGCTTTTTTGAGATCCTCTTTTGCATCCTTAATACTTATATTATCCTCAGTATAATCAGGAGCCATCTTTAGTAATGACTTTGCATATGAAAGCTCTAAGTTCTCCAGATTCTTTTCTGCCTCGTCAAGTTCTGTGTTAACTCCGTCCTCAAAAGTAAATAACACATCTCCTTTTTTCACTTCATCACCAACAGCTACTTTAACCTCTTTTACCTTACGGTTACCGCTTACTGTTACATCATTTTCCGAATTCGTCTCAACAGTTCCCTGTCCACGAACCTTATTAGATACAGCTCCCGAAGACACCGGCTCTGTCGCAACCTCCGGAAGAGAATAATTCATGATTGTATTTGAGAAAAACGTTAGAAGTAGTAACACAACAATAAATATAGTCGCTACCTTTTTGATTAATTTTTTACGTTTTGATCCTTCCATTTCTTCCTCCTTATCATCCCTTAACGCTTCCTGAATAAGAAATACCTTCTACGAGATATTCCTCACCATACAAGAATATAAGTATTGTTGGTACCATATATATTGTTGCTACTGCAAATGCCAGCCCGACTTCACCCGTATTGATCTTCGACAAGAATACAGAAAGTGGATGTTTGTCTGCATCCGAGAGCATAATAAGCGGTTGTTCTACCATGTTCCAATAATCTATAAACACAAGAATTGCAACTGATGCAATCGGTCCCTTACATAATGGGACACAAATCTTTGAAAATATCTGCCATTCACTTGCGCCATCAAGCTGTGCCGCTTCAATCAGTGATTCCGGAATTCTTCTCATAAACTTTGTAAGCAAATACACACTAAAAGGAGCAAATATTCCCGGCAAGATAATCGACCATCTGGTATCTAAGATATGCAGCCAGTCGGCTACGATATAGTTAGGTACCAGTGTTACCTGAAACGGCATCAACATAACGGCAACATACATAAAAAACAATACTTCCCGTCGCTTACTTCTAAATCTCATAAAGCTGTACGACGCACCGAGCGCCACCACAATCTGCAAAATCATTATAGGAAGTACGAGAATTACCGAGTTCCAGAATTTCAACAGATATTCCGGGCTTTTGAGGAGCACCGTTGAATACTGTGAAAAATCAACCATATCCGGTATCAGTTTCAAGTTGACTTTTTCCGCTGTGTAATCAGTACTTTTTTCTCCATATTCATCCTGCTTGTACTGATTAAAGATAACACCGTAATTGGTGGAAATCTCCGCCGATGACATAAAAGAATTAGCCATGGTCAAAATTGTCGGAAGAAGGAACGATATTGCAAATACCGCTGCGATTACCGTAAGTATAACCTTCTTAACCAGCTGTTTCTTCTTTGCGTCTCTTGGCTGCCACTCTTTACTCTTACTAAACAGCCCTCCATTACCAAACTGATCTTCAAAGTCAAACTCATCTGACTGTTCTTCATCTTTATCTATTTTATCAGCCATCTCACCCGACAGCTTTTCTTGTTTTCCTTTTTTGTCAATTATCATATCTGTCTGTCCGACAGCTTTATCATTTTTTTCAAATAACTTCATCAGCCTTCCACATCCTTTCCATAATGATCTTCTGCAAAGAACAGGGAACCGATTACTATACACATAACAATACCCATAATAATAGCTGCAGCAGATAACTTCTGATAATCCAATGACTTAAATGTATTATTCATAAAATGCTGCAACATATACAACGAATCATACGGGTAATCTCCCGTAAGAAGATATACCTCTCTAAATACTTTAAATGAATTAATAAGTGATAATATCGTAACAAAGAGAATTGTTGACGAAAGATATCTTAATTTGATGTATCTAAAGATCTGCCATTCACTCGCGCTTTCAAGCACAGCAACCTCCAACACATCTCTTGGAATAGCGCTTAATGCAGACATAAACAAGATCATATTGTATCCAAGATTTTTCCACAGAAACAATACAACGATAATAATCTGACTGTATTCTGATTTAAACCAATCAATTGGTGCTCCGCCCAAAGACTTTACAACCTCATTAATGGCACCATTATAATCAAACAACACCTGCCATATCAGTACGATAGATGCGACCGGCACCATCATTGGACTTAAGAAAAATGTACGGAACTGGCTCTTTAACGGAATATTTTCCTCAAGTATCATTGCCATTAACAACGACAAAACGACTGCAAGTGGAACTGCGACTAAGGAAAAAGTCGCAGTATTCCATGCAGCCTGTTTGAAAGATGAATTCTGTATTATACGAATGAAATTCTCAAATCCCACAAACTGATGATTAATCGGGTTATCCACAAATGCATAGTATATGACTACAAAAAACGGTAAAATAAAGAACACCGCTACACCAAGCAAGCTTGCTATCAGATAAAGCACCGAATTCTTCTTATCCTTCTTGCTCATCACATGCTTCTTATATGTAATTCCATCCTCTGTTACTAACTCTCTTTTCATGCCATCCAATCTCATCTTTCAAATATGATCAATTATTATAAGTTTCTTAACGGGATTCGTTAACATAGGTTGTTACACGGTTCTGGATAATATCTGCAGTTTCATCAAGACCCTTCTGGCCCTTGAAATAGTTAGCAGCCTCCTCATTAATAATTTCCATTACGGAATCGTCATATGTAACTACCTTAGTTGTGTTGTCAATCAAATCACGGTACATCTGCTCTTCTTCCTTAGAAAGCGGTTTAATCTCGATCTCAACATCGTCAAATCCCCACGAACCTTGTACAGGCTCAACATCATTACCGAATTCGTCTTTATAACTTTTTGTTGCAGTCTTAGACTTCATATATGCTTCAAAAGCATCTTTGTTGGTAGGGTTAGACCACATATAGCCATCGCCCACCTGGTATTCCTTTGTCAAAAGTGTACGGATGAATTCCCATGCGCCATCCTTCTTATCTGACTTTGAATAAAGACCTATTTTATTATTAAGGCTAAAGTATGATCCTTTTTTGTCCTCACAAGGATATCCGATAAATGTAATATCCGAGTTAAACATTGTCTTATACACCTGAATATTTTCAGTATCTGCATATCCGTCAGAGAAAAGAATCTTACCCTCTCTTACCAGTGACGGCTGACTAGGTGTATCCTCACTGTACTCCATCTCTTCGTTGGTTCCGCGATTGGCAACCTCAAGCATTAATTTAAATTCATCACTGTTGAATTTACACTCACCTGAACCCCAGTCAATATAATCATCAATACATGAATATAAGAAGCTGCGCAAGGTATCTCCTTTATTCTCGCTATAGAAAGGTCTTACATCTTTACCCTTCTCCTCTAAAAGATCATAGAGCTCTTTGAAGTTCCAGCCTGTCTTATCTCCAACATCCTTCTTTGCTGCAAGCAATGACTGTACTGTAAAGCTTGAAGATATATAGTAAAGCTTACCATCGATTTCCATCGCCTTCTCTACAGAAGGAATAATGTCATCCTTACTTACCTTATCATCTTTTTCCAAATAACCTGTAAGATCCTCTAAAATACCCTTTTCTACATACTGCTCAACAGGAAGATAATTAAGATCAATAATATCAGGAATATTACCTGCAACTATATCTGCATTCATCTTAGTCTGAGCATCTTCAGAATCACCGTAATCCTTAAATTCGATTCTGTACTTATCATTTTCTTTATTGAATTTAATAGCTGCATTTTTAACGGTATCATCAACGCCCCACAAAGAGCCGTATGTAATAGTTACTTTATCCTTGACCTGTGAAGGATCAACCTTCTTGTAAAATGTGAATGTCGAACCGGTCTCGTTCCAGCTGCTACCGATTATAGTTTCATTATCAACAGGCATCATTCCATAAGTGTTGTTAGAATTGATTTCCGATGCCATATAATCAAGAATCTGTGTAGCTGTTTTATTCTTCAGTGAATAACCAAATATTCCTTTTTCGGTCTTGTAGTAGAAATCATAATCTCCACAACCGTTAATCAACGAATCTGAACCACCAAAATACTGAATATCGAGTTTGATAGGATCACCGAATTTTTTACCATCCACATCTAATACTCTTACATTAGCACCATCTTCACCTGATACACCGCAAACAATCTGACCATCCAGAGTTTTTGCTGCTCCTTCAATCCAGCCTTCGTCGTTCTTAACCTCTGCAACCTTTTTGTAACTGCCATCTAATATTATAACTCTTTGATCTGTTATAACAATAAAGTTACCTTTATCATCTGCAAATAAGTTACTTACAAATGTATCCTGACCATCGCTTATTTCATTTGTAAATTCAACATGCTCTGTAATCGTACCGCTCTCATCTACTTTTGACATATAGTACTGCTGACTCTCTGTTTTCTGATCATAAGATACCGAATATAAAATCAGATTCTTATCTTTGTCAAACAAGAAGTTCTGAATATACTCTTCTTTGTTGTCGAGAGAAGGTTCACAAATCTTTGTGATATCACTTCCGTCAAGGTTCATTGAATATAATCTTGTAACCACCGTATAAGCTTCCGCGTCAGGACTCCTATCAGGCTTCTCTTCTTCTGCAACGTCCTCTGCGTTCTCCTCTTCGGATGCTTCCTCCTCGGATTTCTCCTCTGAAGTTGTCTCTTCCTCAGACTTCTCTTCCTCAGTTGCCTCTTCTGACTTCTCTTCCCCGGATGTCTCTTCAGTAACTTCCTCTTCTGATTTTTCTTCATCAGAACCGACATCCTCTGTGTCACCTTCTTCAGAGTCAGAAATCATATTGTTGCCATTCGCATCCAAATATTCGTTTGAAAGAAAATAAATCTTACCATCTTCAATAAAAAATGAACTCGTATCTCCTTCAACATCCTTTAATTCAAACTCTTCACCTGAATACACCAGGTTTTTTGTGTCCACTTTAGTCTCAGACGAGCCGGAACTGCTGTTACCGCCAACGTCTCCTTTACCGCCACCGCAGGCTGTAAGTGACAAGGTCGTTGCTAATGCCAGACCCCATGCTACTGTTTTTTTCCAAGAAGATATTTTCATTCTTGTCCTCCTTTATTATTCTAATTATATCGCTTGTTTTTCAATTCAATCGGAAGTATAACACCCAATTTATCAAAAATCTACAGTTTTGGCGATTCTTAAGAATATCGTAAGGAATGTTTAAAATCCGTAAGATATTAACGAATTTCATTCACATATTTATTCACTCGCTCCTGTACAATGGCTGCTGTTTCATCTACACTCTTATGTCCATTAAAATAATCTACCGCTTCTTCTGAAATTATTTCCGGTTCACATATCTGTGTTAATCCGGTTCCGTCGACATTTATCGAATAGATTTTATGTGCTCTTACTAATGTGTTTCCACTATCTTCTCCTTCCGATGTTCCTTCATCCAGATTTTCAATTGTAAAGAAATAAATCTTATCATCTATGCGTACGAAAGAGTTCAATCCGACTTCTCCCTTAACACTTGATGTGTCGATGTCCTCACCTTTATACACAACCTCTTTCGCATCAACACTAATCTCTGTAGATTTTGCATTAGATTTATTTCCTTTAATGCCGCCACATGCCGTAAGTGACATAGTCATTGTAAATGCCATTCCCATGACAGCAACTTTTTTTAAAAATGATAATCTCATATCGTGCCTCCTCAAATAAATCTTATTTATTTTATTACATCTCTTATATAAGATATTGCCATATTATCATTCCAAAATGACATTAAAGTGACTATAGACAAATTAATTATATTTTATGTAAATGTTTAAGAGTCTGTAATAAAAAAGTGTCTTCGACACATCAACTCCCCTGCCCCTCAATCTTGAGGGGATTAGGGGTTGATTCTTATTTCAAAATCTTTCATAATAATCTTATG
>CADBCZ010000054.1 GCA_902793335.1 uncultured Lachnospiraceae bacterium | reverse complement strand
GTGAGTTGTTTTTGTGGTATCATATATATGTCTCCTTTCGGGGCGTGGTTTATGGTTTCTGAACAACTCCATTATATCACAAACCGTGAGGAGATTTTTATTTGGGAGAGGAGGCTTGTCATGGGAACCAATTATTATTTTATGAGCAGGCATAAGGAACTGATGCAGACTTATTTTGCTGAGAAGTCGGAGTGGGGTGTATTTGGCGAGGAGTATACTATCGTGGATGAGCCAAACCTTGGTTATCGGTGTCACCTGAATAAATTAAGTTGCGGATGGCGGCCCTTGTTTCAGAAACATAGAGCGTTTGATAGTTTTCGGAAGCTGGAGGCATTTTATCGGGAGCATCAGGCGGATTTGGAGATTTATGATGAATATAGGAGACAGTATTCGTGGGAAGAATATTTTGAGACAGTTTACGAACATAGCCGGTGTCATCCGGAACCGGTGAAGTGGGTGTATGAAGTGAACCCTATGTCTCCAGATAAGAAGCCCCATCTGTGGACTGTGGGATGCTGTGAAGAAGAGGCGGAGCTTTATAGTCCGTTTAATCATATAGAGTATGAAAAGACGTTACAGCAAGCAAGGCAGAAATTCGGTGTGTATGAGGGAGAGTATGGGGATATAAAGTATTGGAATGATCCGGATTATCTGTTTGATTGGACGGAAGGGGAGTTTATGTAGGTATAAAGCAAGCAAAAGAATAACAATTATCAATTCCGCAAACACTATAGCATAAATGTAGATTTAAGTAAAAGTACATACAAAAACGGACTGTGTGTATTTTTACTTAAATATTTGTTGACGAAGTATCTGTGTAATGATAAAATTTGAGTAAAGATGCACACAAACCATAACTGTGTGTATAAACACTTAAATGGAGTTGGTGGATTATGGTTTTGACATATAAACAATGTATAGAGAAATATGGTAGCGACCATATGTTGAAAAAAGAAATAGCGGAAGGGAATCTTTTTCAAAAAGAAAAGGGAATTTATTCCCTGAGCAAAAATTGTTCTGAGTTGGAGATTATCGGTGCGAAATATCCGAAGGCAGTTTTTTCCGGGGAAAGTGCTTTTTACTATCATGGTCTGACGGATGTGATTCCTGATTTTTATCATTTGGCAACGGTCAGAACCGATGGCAGGATTAAGGATAAACGGGTAAAGCAGACATTTTTGAAAGAGGATATTTTTGATATGGGGCAGATTAAGATGTCATATCATAACACGGAGATATGCATTTACAACTTGGAAAGGATGCTGATTGAGCTTGTTAGATTTCGAGGCAAGTTACCATTTGACTATTACAAGGAGATTATCGGATCGTACAGGAATCGTGTGGAGACTATGGATATTGCGAAGGTGGAAGAGTACGCAGCTAAGTTTAAACATTCGGATAAAATGATGCAGATTATTGAGTTGGAGGTATTGTAATGAACTTGTTGGATGAAGTAGATAAAATTAAAAAAGATGGATACAGTGAAGCAAATGCAGAAGCCAAGCTGTGCCAGGATATTATTATTAAGGCAATTTCACAGAGTAGTCTGAATAGAAATGTCACCATTAAGGGCGGTGTAGTTATGCGTAGCCTGTCCAAGAATGCCAGACGAGCTACGCAGGATTTGGACTTGGATTTTATTCGATTTTCCATATCGGAAGAATCCATAGGAATATTTATTGAAAAGCTGAATTGTATAGATGGGATTCGATTGCGGATGTCAGCACCCATAGAGGAATTAAAACATCAGGATTATAAAGGCAAGCGTATTCATATTGAGATATCCGATGACTTCGGCAATGTGCTTTCGTTGAAAATGGATATTGGTGTACATAAAGACTTAGATATTGAACAGGAAGAGTATTGTTTTGATGTATGTTTTCAAGAGGATTCTGCCAGTGTGTTAATTAATTCATGTGAGCAGATGATTACTGAAAAACTGAAATCTTTGATGCGGTTCGGAACCCGGTCTACCAGATATAAAGATGTATTTGATATCTGTTATTTGTCTGAATTGGCAGATATGGAGAAACTTCGATTCTGCATACAGAAGTACATATACGCTGATACCACAATTGATGTAAATGATGCGGATGAAATTCGAAGAAGGGCAGAAAGAATTTTTTCCAGCGGTACATACAAAAAGCAAGTGGAGCGGTCTAAAAAGAATTGGCTTGATTTATCGGTGGATGAGGTGCTGAAGAAGGATTTGGAGTTTTTAAGCAGAATATAGCGAAGGGAGAGTCGGCAATGTTGTACAATTACATAAAAACTCATTATAAACGAGCAGAGCCGATTTTTCTTTCTGATTTGTTAAGAACCAATATTACCGAGCCGGATTTAAATCAACAACTGAAGGAACTCTGCGAAAAGGGATTACTGCAGCAATATGATGCAGAAGTATATTTCATTCCTAAGAAGACCACATTAAATTCTATTATTGGTCCCAATGCAGATATGGTGGCAAGATATCGTTTCATTTCCAAAGGGGATGATGTAGATGGTTTCTATGCTGGTAATACATTTGCTAACCAGATAGGGATTTCCACGCAGGTTCCTCAAGTGATTGAGATTGTAAGCAACAATGTATCGGTACCGATAACAAAAGAGAATGTATATGTATTACAGATGTTGGAGCTATTGGTAAAGCTTGATGCATATCTTGATTGTAGCTATGAAGAGAACCGGGAAAAATTTGCGGAGTATATATCTATTCATGGAATTACAAAGAGTGATGTGGAGTTATATATGAAAGAATATCCCAAATCTACGCTTAAATATTATTATTAACTGGAGCTAGACAAGATACTTACATAGAGAATAAGAATGTGTATCATACCAGTGCAGCGACGCATTAAAAATGGAACACACTGTGTACCATTTTGTAAAAATAAGCATCGTGATACATAAAACCGCGTATCACACCATCCAAAACGTGTATCACAATCTGCGAAATATGTATCATATCTAAATTTATGTAAAAATTGCCGATTTACATTGTTTTTCGCCCATGCTATATTAGTACTTAGGTGGACGAATAGTAGCAAAAATCCCTGATACACATTTGCAACACTTCCCCCCGGAAAAAGCAAAAATAATAGGTAAAATACCCATAATGTGAGTCAAAAAACGGCAAAAATCGTAACAAATAAGTTTCTAAACACGACCAAATCCGACCGAGATGAAGCGAAGCGAAATCGAGGTGCGCGCTTAGCTAATAAAATCAAAAGCTAACGTGGAAATCACCAATTGTCATTTGATTGTCAATCCATGACTCCTGCTTAACATCATGAATAATATCATCATCCTCATAGTTGCCAATAAGAAATGGGGAGTCGGGATCGTGGAATTTGTGATTGACCTTGACCAGCTTGGGGTCGTTGTTGGCATAGCAATATTTGCATAAATGCATGCATGTATCGTAAGCTCCGATATCGCAGGCTATATAGCAGGCACATTCCTTACGGTTTGGTTTTCTGTTTGGAACATTTAGTCTGTTACCTATTGCGGTTTCATAAGTGTTGACCGTCATACATCCGTTACAATCTGCACCAAACGCCTTTAAAATATTGCCTTCAGCACATGGCTTTACATCCATTCCATATCTGTCGGCAATCTTGATCATTTCTTTTCCGAGATACAGTTGGTCATCCTTGTTGACAGTCCTTGCTTCGGCGAAATTCCTTTTGACTTTTTCGTATAGATCGATAAAGCTGATTACTGCCGTCCTTGTATATCCTGAAAGTGCCTTTGCAATCTGCTCAAATGATTTTAAATGATATTCTACTGTATATCTGTCGGAGACAAAGATCGGATCATATCTCCATCCTATTGAATCTACTCCTACAATATTGGATAAATGCTGGAAGTCAGTTATAATTTTATGTTTATCAGGAACATTTGGCTCAATGTCCTTTCCGTAAGGTGTTATGGTCACGAACCAGTACTGTCCGTAATCGGAGAGCAGCTCCATGTATGGGAACATCGGCGCAGGATTCTTAGTGCAGAATCCGATAACATCAACAACAGACGGGTCAAGACGGTAGCGGCTTACCTGTTTTGGATTAAATGGATTGCGCACGCAGACAATACCTTCACGCAAACGGTTGGCAAACCACTTGGCATAAAATGCCGGTATATCAGTTCTTTGTCCAGTGTTGATTATCATGGTTGCGCCTCCATTCCTTAAAGATTAAAGCCTATTTTATCATTTAAATATATTTTTAACAACCAGTCTTAAACATTGTATGGAAAAGGTTGGTTAAAAAATGTGTATTACATATAAAGATACATTGTGATTGTTCTAAAGACCTATAATTAGTTCTGCAAAATCTGTATTATATTAAAATATGAATATATACTTACTATAGAACGAATGCTAGTTCTTAAGGAGGTATATATGGATATTGGCATGACCGGTAAAAGAATAAAGGAAGCCAGAGAAAGAAGAAATATTACGCAAGAGGAACTGGCAGATATGATAAATATGAGTGCTACCCATATAAGTGTAATTGAAAGAGGTATAAAAGTTCCTAAACTTGATACTTTTGTTGCAATAGCAAATGCTCTTGAAATATCGTGCGATGAACTTCTGAGTGATTCGATAGAACATCCTAAATTTATTATTCCTGATGAAGTATCCAAAGCAATTACAAATCTTTCGCCCAAAGATAGAAATAAAATAATAAAGATGATTAAGATCTATGTTGAAGAGTAGTTCTGCTAAAATTGGCAGAATTGCTCTTTTTAATTACTACTTGATAATGAATATATTTATGATATAATATAGTTCTATGGAATTAAATATAGTTCACTAGAATTGCTGAGGAGTGTATTAAAAAATGCTTGAATAGAAGTGAAGAAAAAAAGATTGGAGATTCGGATTATGGAAGAAAAACAGAAGAGTTCTAAATTAGGTATACTTGCTTTAATATTATCAATTGTTGGATGCACTTTTTTTATTGGAATTATATTAGGGATTATTGATTTGTGCAGAAAAGATGGGAAAAAGAAAACTATAAGCATAGTTGCTATTGCCATAGGATGTGTATGGCTTTTGATTGGGTTGTTATTTGGTGGCAGTAATAATGACACAACAACAGAAGCAACAACAGAAGCAACAACAGAAGCAACAACAGAAACTACGACGGAGCAAACAACAGAACTAATAACAGAAACTACGACAGAACCGACAACAGAGCTGACAACAGAAGCTATAACTGAACCGACAACAGAAGATACAACAGAAATTATGACAGAGCAAACAACAGAAACTGACACAGAAGAGGCAAGTGGTACGGATTGGAGTAAGGTATACGACGACGATGAACATATGTCTCAGTATGTTGTTATAACTCAAGCTGCAGTAGATAAGTATATTACAGGCGTCAAATGGCCTTGGAGTTTTGATAAATATACATGTGTAGATTATAGTTCAGATAAACCGGGAGTTATAGTATGTATGGTAAATAGTGTGGAAATAAAAAATGTTGTTGAGAAACAAAGCATATACGTTATTTTTGAAATAAATGAAGATGGCACACGTTATGGAGTTCATTCAGTAGCGGTTGGGAATAAGATATATGAAGATGATGGCCTTTTGCAGAATTTGTTAGATAAGTTTAATCAATAGGTGATTGATATCTCATATCAGATATCGCATTGTATCTAAAGGGGATTTTATGAAGTGAGACAGGATGAACTATGAGGGAAGGCAGGTAGTAAGCAGATAATTTTATAATAAAGAGTATTCAAAAGCAATGAGAAATTCATTGCTTTTGTTATTTGGGAATTTAAAATAGAGAGACAGGGGACGGTTCACTGTCTCTTCAAAACGAAAAAATATGGATTAGGCTGAGATTTTACATTAGCTTATAATTCACATATTCATGAAATCTTGGCAGAAGTATGGAAATATTGCCGTATTCAGAGGTATCAATTAATCCTTTTCTGCTAAGGCGGTCTCTGTAAACTGAAAATTTTTGTGATGACATATCCAGAGCCTTACGGATATCTTTGACCTTTGATGTACCTTGTTTTGCCAGTTCACATATTATTTTCTTATCAGTATCAGAAAGTTCGGACCAAATCTTATCATATGAGTATTCGCGCAGGGCATAATCGTATTCAGGAAGTATTTCTTCAATTTCTTTCTCGCAGTTATTGTCCCAATACAGATAGCCGAACATTTGAAACGCAAAGGAGTACCCCATTGTAAGTCTGGCCATTTTGGATACCGATGAGAGAGGGATAGACAGTACCTTTTTATATGCATCGGTCATAAGCTGATAGTCCAATGGTTTCAAAATGATCTTTGGGGCGCGATACAGAAAGGTTAACTGTTTATCATTTTGAAGATTATATATCTCGTCATATAAGCCTGTCATTATAAGATATTCTTTTCTGATTAGATTTTGATGTATGGCGGCAAAATTCTTAATGTATTTATTATTGGTTACCTCGTCTATAGTGATGAGAAGTTTTTTGCCACTCTTTTTGATAACATCTAACATTTGTCTTAAGATTGTCTCGTTATTAACTGTCGGTGTTTCATTTTTAACGCCGATATTGATTCCAAGTAATGATACGTTAATGTCGGCTTTTTTGAATATATCCTTTAAGCTATTCTCGCTCAAAAGTCTTGATATTAGACTGCTTATAAGGTCATAGGTTGGAACAAGGTCTATAACGATCCATTCTCTTCTTTCAAAATACTCAGATATATCGGTGAGAAGGACGGTTTTGCCGGAGCCTCTTATTCCTGTTATCATATATACAGAGGTCGGTGATGGTGTTGATTCAAAGGCATTGGTTATTCTGGTAGTTTCAGCGAAACTTTGTAAATATTTATTTAAATGGATTGCGAACGCTTATTATACCTTCCCGCAAACGGTTGGCAAACCATGCTCTTGACTAATTCGTACATAAAACATATTATAATGATAGGAAAGAATAAACAGGCAGGTGGATAAATAATGATAACAAGAGAAGATGCATTTACATTATTAAAACAGTATAACAAGGATACTTTCCATATTCAGCATGCAATAACCGTTGAGGAAGTTATGAAATGGTATGCCAAGGAATTAGGGTATGGTGATGATGCGGAATATTGGGGAATAGTAGGACTTTTGCATGATATCGACTTCGAGCTTTATCCGGAGGAGCATTGCCTGAGGGCACCGGAACTATTAAAAAATGGTGGAGTAAGTGATGATATTATTCATGCTGTATGCTCGCATGGATATGGTATAACCGTAGGATGTGGTGTGACGATTGATGTTGAGCCGATTCATGAGATGGAAAAGGTTCTTTTTGCTGCGGACGAGCTTACCGGACTTATTGGTGCGGCGGCTCTCATGAGACCATCAAAGAGCACCAAGGATATGGAGTTGAAATCATTAAAGAAAAAGTATAAGAGCAAAGGATTTGCTGCAGGATGTTCAAGAGAAGTGATAGAACGCGGTGCAGACCAGCTTGGCTGGGAGCTTAACAAACTACTTGATATGACACTTCAGGCAATGGCTGCTACAGAGGATGTAATTAATGAAAAAATGAATGCCGAGTTATAAGGAGGGATTTTATGAAGTCAATTCTTATTAAAGATACTACTAAAGAAGAGAGAGAACAGATTATCAAATCTTCGCTTGATTGTGGGGGCGGCTGTGAGAATTGTTCATCGTGTTGGATTGGAGGAGGAAGTCCTTGGGATATCTATCAGGACTATATTGATGGAAAAAGGGAGATTAGAGAAATAAATGCTGAGTATACGGAACGGTATCGTAAGGGAAAACAGATTATGTGAGGTGATGTGAGATGACGGTGGCACCTGATATAAAAAATTCTTCTGAGGAAGAACGACGTAATTATATTAAAAAAAGGTATCCATGTATTGCAGATTGTGATATGTGTGGGTTATGTACTGTGTTTCATGGAAAGGATTCAGAGCTGGCATTCGATGATTATATAGTTGGAAAGCGTTCTTTTGAAGAAGTTAATAAGGATTTTTCTCGGTAAAACTCAACAAGAACTGCTCTAAAATGTATGTTCGATTCAAGATAAAGGGTTGATTTACTAAGAATGAGGATTAATTATATGAATATTAATTGGTTAATGCGTATAATGAAATATATTTTAAGTCTGATACATTTTTTCTACATAGGGATTATTGCGGTTATTTTGCTTATTCTCGGAATAAACAGTCCGTTAATTAGGATGGTAGGATTACTGGTGTTGATATCGTGGTTTATAGTGGCGGCAATCGAACAGATTATTTTTGGTAAAATAATGAAAGAAAATCCGGAGTTTCAGGAAATTGTGAATTCTATGATGGCAAATGAAACAAATTTAGGAAGAGTGCTTGTGGGAACAGAGGTGACATTTTGCAGCATTGAAGGAGAAGAATTATCTCTGGTTGGAAGATGTCTTGATGAAGAAACTGGCTATTGGAATATTAGATTGTTATATGAGGGTTCCTATCAGATGTTTGATTGGAATATAGTGTATAATCAACAGTTTTTGCCTCAGATGAAGAGCCTTAGTGAATTGCCGGGACACGAGAAAGATATTTTGGTCAAGTGTTATTGTAAGCAGTCTGATGGAAAGGCGAGGTGGGAGCTTCATTTATTAAAAAGAGAAGGTGCGATATACAAGGATATAGCTCTGGATATGGTAAACCTGATTAAGACAATTGAACAGGCATATAAAATGGAATATATCAAGGAAAAGTCTTTGATTTGTATGGAATGTGACAATGAAGATAATTCGATGTTCTCTCGTCAGAGGGTATCTATAGATAATAGCACGCTTGATGCTGCTCCTGTAACGATGGTTTACGGTAATGTTGTTTTGGTAGATATGGATCAGATGAAGGTTAAACTGTCAATTGGTGCCACATATGAGGAGATGGGAATCGGGCAGCTTGCAGATCATTATGTTGTAGGAAATGTTGTGATTGACGAGAATGATATCATGATGAGCAAAATTCATATTGAGGGATAAAATAGCTTCCAAGTTTCGTGCTTGGAAGTTTTTTTAATGCGACGTTTTAATTATAGTCAAAGATATGCGTTATTACATCTTGGTAAGGGAGAAATGCAATATAATAATATTTTGTGTAGAAGTTAATAAAGATTTTTCTCGTAAATGCAGTACCAAAGCGTTGTGTACTGACAGATAAGGGGGAATGTGGTATATTTAATAATGGTTGTTTGTAAATTAACTTTTAAGATAAATGAGAACGAAATAAGTCGAAAAGCCGCAATTTATACAGGAGGTGTCAACACTAATGTCACAATTGAACCAGGAATCCAATGCTGCCGGGATGATGAATGAACAACAACTAAATCAGGCAAGTCAAGCATTATATAACTACTGCAAAGTAATGCATATGCTAAAAGCAGGGGAAGAGATTGATGAGATACGTAAAGCAGTGATGCGATAAGGTTTTATGAAGCAATTAATGAAAAAATGAATGCCAAATTTTAAGGATAATTACTAAGGAGATTGTTGATCGTGAATATGATAAAGAGAATTATTAAGGTAATGGACATCGCAGTTTTTACATTTACAACGATAGCCATAGCGGGTGTCTTTTATGAAGGAATGACCCTGAAGTGGTATAACATTGTAGGAATCTTTGTGATATGCATGGATTATTCATTTATTCCGACAACCATTTTGCATTTGATAACTGATAGGAAAGAAAAGTGGTATCCTGTACACATCTTTTCGATGATTTTGATTATTGTGGCAATAATAATGAAGATAGCCGATATAGCATATCCTGCCATTACATTGTTGGCTTGGTATTTCTACTTATGGTTTTTGTATGGAAGCATTCTTGTCAACCGATATGTAGGAAGGAGAAGATAAATGGCGTCAAGTAAAGAATATTTGGATTATGTATTAGAGCAACTTTCAGAGCTTAATGATATAACATATAGAGCGATGATGGGGGAGTATATCATTTATTATCGCAATAAGGTAGTAGGCGGAATCTATGATGACAGGTTTTTGGTTAAGAATATTAAAGTGGCAGCGGAAATGATGCCGGAAGCGGAACTTCAACTACCCTATGAGGGAGCTAAGGAGATGTTGTTGGTGGACGATATAGAAAATAAGGGGTTTTTGAGAGAACTTTTTGAAGCAATGTATGATGAGCTTCCTGCGCCTAAGAGAAAGAAATCTTAAGAATTATAAAGATGGTGAAGATAAACATGTTAGGTATGAAAGGATAAAGACAAATGAAGAAAAGGTCATTAGTAATAATTGCAACGTGTATCATGGCATTTAGTTTAACTGCATGTGGAACAAAAAACACAAAATTCGAGCTTGATGAAAGTGAAATGCCGACTGTTGAGGATATAAACTCAGATATTGATGTTTCCGGTTTGCAGGATGCAGCAGATTCTATCAAGGACCTTGATCTTACCAAAGATATAGGTAACGACAGCGCTCAGGCAGGTTCAGAAGAGGCAACCCAAACGTCAGATAAGTTAGAAACTGATGTGACAGAAGAGGAAACTTCAGAAACTAATAAAGTATCAAATGAAACATCAAACGAACCGGAAGGAGAAAAGACAGAATACAGCTTTACTGATGTTACTAAAACAAGTGATGGACTTTATATGGTAGCAAACGGCGGCATGAACGGTTCGACAGTTCTTTTCAAAGACAAGGATCTTACCGGATTTCTTGATTACATTGATTCTACTGTTTTGGAAGAGGGACGTACTATCAACAGAGATATGTTTTATGATATTCTTGCATTTATGCTTGTGGATGACAAACTTTCTGCTGATGAATCGATCAGGGAAAAACATGTGATGATGGCCCTTGCTGTTGCAAACAATTTCCATGATGTGGATGTAAAGATCAAGAGCTGTGTTATAAATGCTGACAATGCGGCGGATTATCATTATAATCTTACCGCTTACGGTGCTGAAGATACATGGCTTGTAAACTATCAGGATTGTAAATTTTATATGCACGACGGTGCGACAGAATATGTTACGGATATGTTTAAAGACGAATATCTGGCTGTATGGCTGATGGCTATTGAAGATTATTATGGTGTGAAATTGTAGAGGGAAAAATGTTTGATTATCCCAAATAAACATTTAGGAAGAAAACACGATAAATGAATGACAGCGAGGAATGTACAAGTTGAATTTTGAAAAGTTTTTTAAAAATTGTAAATGTCAACATCGAAATGCCATAAAATTCCGAAATGAAAATGTAGTTTTTTAACGAGATGGATTTTGATCTTCAACATCAACTAAATCATAGTAATCCTTTGTACGGTAAGAAGGTCCCACCATTTTGATTACATGGGAATGGTGTAATAAACGATCAAGTATGGCGTTTGCCAACATTGAATCCGAAAATACTTCTCCCCATTTCGAAAATGGTTGATTGGTTGTGATTATTGTTGAATTATGTTCATAACGTTTTGCTATAAGTTGAAATAGTAAATTTGCTCCTGTTTTATCTACAGGCAAGTATCCTATTTCATCGATTATTAAAAGCTTATATTTGGCAAAGTGCTTTAATCTTGCTTCCAATCGGTTTTCATCATGAGCTTTACGCAGTGTCTGTATTAGATCATGGCAGGTTATGAAATATGTGATATTTCTTTTCTTAGCTGCCTCAATACCTATAGCTGTTGCCAAATGTGTTTTTCCAGTCCCAGGTGTACCATAGAAAAGAATGTTTTCTTTATGATCAAGGAAACGGAGTGTTGCCAAATCTTTAATTTCTGCTTTGTTTACCGATTGCTGAAAATGATAATCAAACTCTTCAAGAGTTTTTATATATGGAAAGTGCGAAACACTTACTTGTATCTGCGCAGCCCGATGATTTCGTAACAAAATCTCTCTGTCAGATACGTGAAGGAATGCGTCTAATACGCTAATTCCTTCTTTAGATACTTTTGTTAAATATTCTGATAAGTAAGGTTCCACATCTGTGAAACCCAGCTCATCAAGATTGTTTACAAGTTGAGCATACATTTTTACAATCCTCCTATACATCTGTCCATGTTTAAAAGATTATTCTGAACAAAAGAGAGAATCTCAGCATCTGTTTTATAACGCATAGCATCGCTTTTTAAGATGTCGCAAGCTGTATCAACTGTATAGTTATACATTTTTGAACTTATTACGTGACACACAACAAGTTCGTTGTTATAATAAATGCAAAGATTTCCGCTATCATCAGTGGTGACGGTCATTCTTTCGCCTATGTAACGAGTAGGCACAGAGTATTTTCTTCCTTCATATTTAATCATGGATTCTTTATTAACCGGATAAGTTTTTTCTTCTTGGCGGGAGAAGTAACTGGCTAATACGTCTATGTTAGGAGAAGGAAGAAGATACTCTTTTTCCTTTTTAAATAATTGGTAAGGCTTTGAACCAGAGCCTTGTGATGTTTCAGTATTGATATCATCCATAAAGTTGGCAATGATATTTAAAAGATCATTCCATGTGTCGAATTCTTCGTTATAGGCTTTTAATCTATTCATAAGCTTAGCGAGAGATTCTACTTTACCTTTTTTATGTAAAGATTTGCATAATAAGGGTTATGTAAAGATTTATATTATGTAAAGAAATGTGGGATCAGTCCAGTGTTTTAGATGAACTGAGCCCGGATTTCTTTACATAATGTTATCGTTTGTTAAAGCTTTTTAGCCATTCCTTCAAGTTGGTGTCAATGTCCCATGAAGCTTCTTCCTGCGGAAGGATTTCCTTACTGGCAGCTTCAATTGCTTTTCTCTTGAGATTAGCATCGGTTCTTGCGTACACTTCAGTGGTCATCACGCTGGAGTGACCAAGTAAGTCTCTTATGTACATCAAATCAACACCTGACGTAATCAGTTCCATTGCTGTGGTGTGTCTCATTTTGTGTGCTGTTAAGTTATCCGGTATTAGTGTCTTATTTACGTTTCTGGCTTTTGCACCATATTTTTTTAGCACATAGTTTATGCCCTGCCGGGTGAATTGAGCATTCATGTGGTTTTTAAAGAGATATTCCTCGTATCTCGACTCCGTATCATAATGCATGTATGATAAGTATTGTTTTATATGAGGAACCGCTGTTTTCATTAGCGGAACATATCTTCCTTTATTGCCTTTTCCATGAATCTTTATGGTGTATGGTTCCGTCAATGAGATATCCTTGACTTTTATGTTGATCAGCTCCGAAACCCGCACTCCGGTAGTATAAAGAATAAGTATCATCACATAATCTCTTAACCCATTGGTTGAATTTATATCTATCTGATTGACCAAAAGTTTAACGCCTTCTGTTTTCATGTAAGAGATTTCCTTTTGTTCTGTCTTCTTTAATGGAATCCCAAGAATACGTTGATATTCTTTCATGTAATCAGGAAATTCATACTTTAGGTAATGTACAAAGCCTTTCATTGCAGCCAGTCTGTTGTTACGTGTGGCGGCACTGTTTCCCCGTTCTTCTTCAAGCCATTTCATGAAGCCAAGTATAGATTCTCTGGTATAATCTCTAACAGACAGCTTCTCCGGTTTTATTTTTCCAATAGATTCCATGTATTCAAGATAGAGTATAAAAGCATTCCTGTATGAGTCTATAGTCTTTGGAGAACTTCCAAGTTCATTTGGCAGATATCTGGTAAAGTATCTGCTGAGAAGTGTTGCAAAATCAGTTGACTTCATTGGAATCACCTTCTTTCACGATACTTCCAAAGATTCTATCTACCATCAAATGGAACTTTTCTTCAATATACGGAAACAACTGCAATGTCAGTCTTACATACTTTTCAGTTGCAAATATAGTTTTATGACCAAGATATGTTGACAGTATGGGCAATGCCACATACATATCCAATCCGGACTCCATCATCTGTTTAAAGGAATACACTGCCATATGATGCCGCCAGTCATGGATTCTTGGTCCATTTCCATCACCGAGATAGGGGATTCCTGCCTGAAACAGGAATTCTCTATGCTTTTCATAGACAGTTTTTTCATCAAGCCTGCCACCATTGGCATTTGTGAAGATATAGTCATCATCATTTAAAAGATAAAAACATTTATCAGCGTACTCATTAATAAGTCCCAGAAGATCATCGCCCATCACGACATAGCGTTGTTTATCATTCTTTGTTTCATTCAGAAGGATGATTCCTTTATCAAGATCTACATCTTTTTTTCTTATCCCAAGAGTCTCATTTATACGTGTACCACAGCAGTAAAGAATTCTAAACAGGACTGGATATTGTATAGCATCCTTACGGTTTATAATGCTATAGTGGCTGTCAACAGCCAGAAAATAGTTCGTAACTTCTGTATCAGTATATATGTGTGGCTGAAAATCAGTGCCTTTATACTTGATATCACGAACAACGTATACATCATATCCTTTTATGCTCAAATACTTTAGGAAATGTTTGCTGGCATTAATTCTTGAATAATGCGTTGTATGCGACTCAGTTGCTCGTTGTTCAAGCCATTTAGAAGCGTGGTAAGTAGTAAATACCGGTTTCTTAATTTCCTGTTCTATACAAAATCGATCAAAGCTTATAAGGTTTCTCCTAAAATTAGCTCCGTTAAATCCTGCAGATTTCTTATCATTTATGTAGTTTTGTATTTCATCTGCAAAAACAGATTCGAACTCATATCTTGCCATGACTGCCCTCCTTGCTATAGAATAGAGAGCGAAGCACGGGCATCGGTAGTGCGCACTGCTTCAACTTGTCATAGTCGACTGATATGTAAATACTGGTAGTTTCAGTTCTCTGATGCCCCATAACAGTACTTATGATAGGCATGGTGACATTCTTCTTGAGCAGGTTTGTCGCCAGACTATGGCGCATTGCATGTGGTCCATGCTTTTTATTTTGCCAGTTTTTTATACCGGCACGTTTCATATATTTTGTCACAACTGAATGAATCGTTGGAGAGGATAGCGGCTTGCCTTTATTGGCATTTTCCATTGAAACTATTATTTCCGGCACATCTGTCTCAGGTCTTGCATACTTAAGGTAATCTATTATTGCATTTCCCACAGTAGATAAAAGAGGGTATTCCACCGGCACATCTGTTTTGTGCTGACTGAAATGAATTACATTATTATCCCAGTCAATGTCACTAAAGGAGAATTTTGTGATATCCTTAGCCCTCCAACCATACTCAGTTGCCAGCAGCAGTATAAGATAATCTCTTTTACCAATGGCAGAGGCTCTTTCAACAGAGGATACAAGTTCTTTTATTTCATCTTCTTCGTAGGTTGTTGGCAACTTACAGTCCTTTTTGTAATTATCTGGCAGTATAAAAACAGAGGTATCTTTCATTGACTTTCCATTATCGTAAGCGAATTGAAGAAACAGTTTTATGTTTCTTGCTGCATTATGTCTTGAAGCCAATGTATAGTTCATTGATGAGAAAAATGTTTCCGTCTCCTCAATAGAAAGATCATCAAATCCTAATCCTTTAGCATTCAGATAACTGCAGAAGTTGTATAGATACAGTCGCTTGTTTTCAATCGTTTTCTCTGCAAGTACAAGTTCATTTTTGCAGTAATCAAGATATGTTAAAGCTGTTTCGCCAACAACTCCAGTAAAAATGTACTCAACACTTGGACAACGAAATTCAAAATCCCCATTCTTCTGATACGAAATCAGCATTCTTATGGCTCGAAGTTTTTCTCTAAAATTTGTTGGTGCTCGCCGTGGCATAAGATGCGTTCCGAACATCTCATCGCAATAGCAGTTTCCAATCTCTTCATTGAATTCTGAGATTTTCTTTTTAATTAACCATTTCCGTAAGCAATCCCATTGATCTGTAATCCTTACATAATAGTTGGACTCGTATTCCCTGTGACGTAATTCTTCATCACATAGCGCAACGAGTTCTTCAAAATCTGTTACCATATATATCTTTACCTCCTTATTATGGTTTAGATAAATATGGTGCCATGATTATAACTTTATGTAAAGAAATCCAGGCTCAGTTCATCTAAAACACTGGACTGAGCCCACATTTCTTTACATAATCTAAATCTTTACATAACCTTTTGTTTGTGGCCTGTAAGCTCTGCAGGCTATTGGTTCGAATCCTATATCTTTTGCAAAGTATTCGAATCTTTGGTTAAATACAGTTTTGCTAAAAGAACTTTTAGAATGATCAACAACGGTTTTCATGTTATCAAAGAGAATCTCCTTGGGAACACCACCGAAGAATTGAAAGGCGCTTACCATACAATTAAACAATGTTTCCTGAGACCTGTCTGATGTAAGCATTATAAATTTATACCTTGAATAACCCAGCACCATAAGAAAAATGTTTATTTTAAAGATTTCACCATTACGATTGACTAGTATCATATCCTCTTTCCAGTCAACCTGTGCCTGAAGCCCCGGATTAGTCTCAAATCTAATAGTAGCTTTCTTGGTTTCTTGTTCCTTATGATGCTTTACAAAATCTGCAACGATGCTGTATTTTCCGGTATATCCTTTTTTCTTGATAAACTTGTATGCGGCCATTGCAGTGCAACCGTAAGTATCAACTTTATTGATGATAATACTTTTATAATCATCAAGTTTTGATTGATAAATTCTAGTGCTTTTTTTAGGAACTAACTCGCCTGATTGAATTTTAAGATATCTGTCAATGGTTCTTGGATCACAGCCATATCGACGAGCAAGCTCCGATTTGTTAAACATTGTCATATCCTCCTTTGATAAAAATGATATGGCATCTCTAATGTCATCCCTCATACTGGGTACCTCCGTAAAAAGATGACATTATTATAAAAGAAAAATGTTACTATAAAAATGCTATAATTCCTACATTTCCATTTCGGAATTAAACTACATTTTCATAATAACATTTTCAAAAATCTAAGAATATGGTTTTGGCTGGAAACGGGTTTAGGATTATTTATTATTGAAGTGATATCATTATGGATAAGGGAATATCCGATAGACTCATTATTTTATTCGGGCTTAGTGCCGGTTATGTCTGTAATTGAATTCTTTTTTATTAAAAAAGTTAGAAATATATTAAAAACAAAGGAATTATCGGATTATCCTGATGAAGAACGATTCAATAAGTTATTTGACAGGTATTCACGAAGACTTATTAACTGGATATTGATCTCCTTTTTATGTGTATTTGATTTCTTGATGAGAGCTGTTTTGCTAGGTGTTAATTCTAAAGCATCTGAATTACAAAATGCATTTTTTGATAATTTGTTAGCTTTTCAGATCGTAGCATTTTTTCTGATAAAAAACATTCATATAACAAAATGGCTATTATCGGTATATGAGTATTCAAAAAAAGCGCAGCTTAGTAAGCTGATAAAGCGTGTATTGATTGGATCAGCTATCTATTGGATTATAGGGCTTCTAGTATTCTTTGGTTTTGAGTATGTTTTTGTGCTGGACTTATATACATTTCTTACAGGTATTTTTAATGTAGCAATCATTGTACTTAATCTGACACTGATAAGAAATTTATCATATAATAAAAAGAAGTATGTTAGGTATGTTCTCGCAGTTGTTATGGCCATCGCCCTAGTGGTAGGAGGTTACGAATATCTTTCAAGGGATATATGGTTGACACAGCCGTATATTAATTCCATTCCAAATATCTATGATAGTAAATGTACAATTTCATATGATGAGGAGAGTGGTATATATACAATAACCAAACAGGAGGGGGATTTTAAGATTCTCCAACTTACTGATATACATTTAGGAGGAGGCGCTCTTTCGTATGACAAGGATATGAAAGCGCTTAAGGCGGTATATAAGCTGTTGGATAGAACACGTCCGGATTTTGTGATAGTTACAGGTGATCTGGTATTTCCGGTAGGTTATGCGTCATTCTCATTTAACAATAATGCACCTGTTCAGCAGTTTGCCGCATTTATGAGGAACTTAGGCATTCCATGGGCATTCACATATGGTAATCATGATACTGAGAGCTATGCTGCTATGAATGATTATGAACTTGACGACTTATATAAAACATTGTCCTGGAAGACAAGCAAGACACTTATGTATCCTTATGTTCAGCCGGATATAATGGGAAGAAATAATCAGTTGATTGAATTAAGAAATAGTGACGGCTCACTTAATCAGGCATTATTCTTAATAGATTCTAATGCATATACCGGGGTAGTGTTAAGTGAGTTATAAAAAAACAGAGTCAATAAAATAGGCTCGAACGAACCTTTTAATTGCAAATATTATAGCTCGATGATGTCATTCGCCACCCTTGACAGCACACAAAAGAA
>CADBCZ010000053.1 GCA_902793335.1 uncultured Lachnospiraceae bacterium | reverse complement strand
GGACGTTCTTATAGAGTTAAGGACTATATCCAAGCATCAGAATAATTGTACATTTTTATATAAGATTTTTTGTACAAAAGTACTTGACACTTTATATGTATGTTCTTTCTTTATCATCTTTCCAACCATTACGAATTGAAAGTCCTGTACGGTTAAGAAGCAGTCCATAAAGAATCTTTGCGTCACCGGATATATTGGAAAAGCAATCAGAAACAACAAGCTCCATCGGCACTTGTATGTGAATAAACTGGTTTAGCTCATTCTCGTGGATATAAGCCGATTCCGGTATCTCTATTCTATTGTTTATCATAAACTCTCCTTTCCGATGTTATTCTCCTTCTTCCTGCTTCCATTTGTCAAGCAAACCTATTATTATTTCCTCTATCTGTTCTTCGCTATAACTGTCAGCAAAATATTCGTCCAGTTTCTTAGCCTTAAATGTTACCTTTCTCGGCTTCTTCTTATCAACAACAGGTGCAAGTATACTCCACACAACTGTTTCATCAAGCTCGCCTGACTGACTTTTACCCTTCAACTCTGATGATTGAGAAGTGCTTATATTAACTCCAAATCTTTCAAAAGCATTTATAACCCAACTCTGTTCCTTATCTGTCAGAAATGATATATCAACTCCCTGAACTATGGAAATCTGCCTTGAATCAACCATTTCCAACAATTCATCATTAAGTCTGGCAAGCCAAACATATCTTTGAACCGTTTTAGCACTTTCTCTGGCTTCCTCTCCCACAACAATCAAGCTGTTGCCTTTTACTCCCTGATGTTTTATAGCTTCATACTTCATCTTATATGCCTTTGCCTTTTCGCTGGGAAGTATGTCCTCACGCTGAATATTGGAATCCACCATTACTATTGTTGCTTCATCATCTGACAGATTCTTGATGAACATAGGCATAGTTGTAAGTCCTGCGTTAATGCAGGCTTGCTTTCTGCTGTGTCCTGCTATGATCTCATATCCGCCCTTCGGACGTATCCTTGCAATACCGGGAACTAAAACACCATGTTCCTTAATACTATCCGTAAGCTCCTGCATTTTATCATCGTCCCTGACTTTGAAAGGGTGTCCGTTAAACTCATATAATTCATCAAGACTTATTTCTCTAACATCACTGACTGAATCTGTGCTATCCGTCATACCAAACAGATTATCAATACTGTTCAGCTTAATATCTGATACACTGCTCTTTTTAGGCATTGGCAAGCACCTCCTCTGTCAATTCACCATATGCTTCTGCAACTTTTCCCTTCGGATCGTGCTTATAAATACTGACACCTTTTGTTGTCGCTTCCACTGCCCTAATTGAGAACGGAATCCTGCTGTTGTATATGTTAATTGCTTTTCCGTAAGCATCATCAAGCAGTTCAACAATCTCTCTCGCATAAACAGTCCTCTTGTCGAGCATTGTTATCAATACACCGTCAATTCCAAGTTGATTATTAAGATTTCTTCTTACTCTGCTTATCGTCTTAATTAACTGTTCAAGACCTTTTACCGAAAGATATGCAGCCTGTACCGGAATAATGATTTTGTCTGCTGCCACAAGCACATTTATTGTGATAAGACCTAGACTTGGTGCTGAATCTATGATTATGTAATCGTAATTATCCTTTACTTTGTCTATATATCTTTTCAATATAGTTTCTCTACTCATTGCTTGTATCAGCGCAACCTCCACTGCTGCCAATTCAATATTTGATGGTACTAAGTCAACTCCTTCATCGTGATGTAATATACCAAATATATTTGAATCATATTCTTCATCTTGGATTTCCTTTTCCATTATTACCGCTAACGTATCATTCATGCTATCAGGCTCCTTATATCCAAGACTTGCAGTTAAAGAGCCTTGTGCGTCTGCGTCCACAAGCAAAACCTTATACCCTTTCTTTGCTAAACCGATACCTAAACTGCCTGCTGTTGTTGTCTTGGCTACTCCACCTTTCTGTGAAGCTGTCACATATACTTTACACATATTCATCTACCTGCCTTTCCGCTGTATTTAACTACTGTTTCTTCTTATATCCGAACACCGTTCCGGTCCCGAAGTATCTGTTTTTTATATCCTTTTTATACTTTTCCTTAACATACTTTGTCATTGGTTCATCAAGTCTGAATATCTCGGAATATATCCTTTTGTACTTTGCACTGCTTGAAATATCCATTATTTCTGACGGTTTATTCATCTTAAACCGATCATCTTTTTTTAGCATTTTGATAAACCACTTAATATCATTGGTAGTGCCTTGCAATCTGATCTTTAACATTCATTACCTCCAATCTGTCGGAAGATTAATATATGCGTATCACCCTACCGATATAAAAATCCCCTTTGTTCTTCATAAACCTCTTTCTTATTATTTTCCTTAAATAGCATGCCTCGCCTAAATTGGCTATAGATCCAGTTATAATAACGTATAATTTGTTAGTAATACCCCACAAAAATGAATATAGCTATACCATAAATTTATTTAACCATTGTAAATACTGGGGATTTCTACCTCTTTTTATACCCCATTTTATACCCCACATTGTTTGGAATTTAATGAATTAGAAGATACATTCAAGACACTTGATGAAAGAAGTGTATGTTCTGAAAGCATTGATTTTACAAAGAAAAATAGCACTCCATCATATTTGATGAAGTGCTATAATAATAGATGCGGAAGATGGGACTTGAACCCACACGTCATTTCTGACACTAGATCCTTAGTCTAGCCTGTCTGCCAATTCCAGCACTTCCGCTTATGTCTTGGCTCGTTTTACGAGCCTTGACTATATTACTACATTCTCACGAAAGAGTCAATAGTTTTTTAAAATTTTTTGAAAAAATTTTATTTTTTTATAAAATACTGATTATGCAAGCTTTGCTTTAGCTACATCAACAAGTTTTGCAAATCCTTCTGCATCAGAAACTGCAAGCTCTGCAAGCATCTTACGGTTCATATCAACACCTGCAAGCTTAAGACCATACATAAACTTGCTGTATGAAAGACCATTCATTCTTGCTGCTGCATTGATACGTGCGATCCAAAGACGTCTGAACTGTCTCTTTCTCTGCTTTCTTCCGGCATATGAAGATGTAAGAGCTCTCATTACAGACTGCTTAGCTACTCTATACTGCTTTGATCTAGCTCCTCTGTATCCCTTTGCCAACTTTAATGTTCTATTATGTTTCTTCTTAGCGTTAGCTCCGCCTTTAATTCTTGCCATTTCTATTTCCTCCTGATTCGAATTCTAAACGCAACTATTCATTCTCTTCATAGTTACGATCCACAAATTTCTAAATACTAATTACAGATAAGGTAAAATCTTCTTCATTACCTTCTCGTTTGTCTTATCCATCATTGCAGACTTTCTAAGTCCTCTTTTTCTCTTTGTTGTCTTCTTTGTCAGGATGTGGCTCTTGTAGGCCTTACTTCTCTTAAGACTACCGCTTCCTGTTTTCTTAAAACGCTTAGCTGCTGCTCTTTTTGTTTTTAATTTTGGCATTACTGTTTCCTCCTTAAATGTCTGTTATAATTATATAAAATGTTACTTTTTCGGTGAAAGGAACATTATCATACTTCTTCCTTCAAACTTTGCCGGCTTATCAACTACTGCACAATCCTCTAAATGAGCTGCAAAATCATCAAGAATTCCCTTTGAGTGATTAACATGAGCAAGCTCACGACCACGAAATCTCAAAGTTACCTTAACCTTATCTCCTTTAGATAAGAACTTTTTAGCCTGATTGACTTTCGTATTCAGATCGTTGGTATCAATATTAGGTGATAAACGAACCTCTTTGATATCCATAACTTTCTGCTTTTTCTTTGCTTCCTTCTCTTTTCTTGCCAGTTCGTAACGATATTTTCCATAATCGATAATCTTACATACCGGCGGCTTGGCTGTCGGAGCAATCTTAACAAGATCAAGATCTGCCTCTTTTGCTAATTTCAAAGCATCTTTAGAAGACATAATCCCCAACTGCTCTCCCTCAGTTCCTATCAAACGAATCTCTTTGTCACGAATCTGTTCATTGATCATTAACTCGCTAATGGTCTTGTACCTCCTACCAAATCAAACTAAATTTTGTAAATACTATATCCATACATCACATTCAGATACACACAACAAAAGGTGGGTAACATATGTACCCACCTCTATTAGAATCACCTGTAAAACTCTATCGAACAAACAAGTTATAATCTCTAATATGTAACCCGAGTCGCCTTGTGCGCTAAGGTGAGAGTGGATACTCTGCTTGTATGATTCGTCAAACGACTTAGAAATATTAACATATATGTATTTCCATGTCAAGCATTATTTTTTATTCATTACTTCCCGTTGCAGGTTCAAAGATAGTCTTAACTACTTCTTCACTTATTTTCGGACGCTTCTGCATGGCAATACGACGGAATTCATTCTGCGAGCCAATCTTCTCCTGCCCCCTCAAATCCTTCTTTTCATACTCCCGACTGTTAGGAAGAAGAAAATGAGCCTTTGTATTATCTGCAAGCTGAATCTTCAGGATATCAATAACCTCCTGTTTTAATTCCTCATCTTCAACAGGAAATGTTATCTCAACTCGCTTGTCAAGATTACGAGGCATCCAATCCGCACTTCCCATATACACCTCAGGAAAACCGTCATTATAGAAATAAAATATTCTTGAATGCTCTAAGAAGTCACCCACTATAGAATGAACAACTATATTCTCCGAAACACCCGGAATGCCAACCTTTAGACAGCAGATACCTCTTACTATAAGGTCAATTTTAACTCCTGCCGTGCTTGCTTTATAAAGAGCTTCTATGATAACCGGATCGCAAATAGAATTCATCTTGGCAACTATTCTGCCCTTCTTGCCCTTCTTTGCATTGTCCTCTTCTCTCTCAATAAGTCTTATAAATCTGTCCTTTAACCATATAGGGGCCACCATAAGTTTATTCCATGCCGGTGGCTCAGAATAGCCTGATAGCATATTAAACACAGCTGTTGCATCCTCGCCGATTGCATCATTGCAGGTAAGAAGACCCATATCAGTATATAGCCTTGCAGTGACATCATTATAATTACCTGTACCAAGATGTACATATCTTCGGATTCCATCTTCTTCACGGCGGACAACCAATGCAATCTTTGAATGTGTCTTAAGTCCTACAAGACCATATATAACATGACACCCGGCTTTTTCAAGCATCCTTGCCCAACCAATATTATTCTCCTCATCAAATCGGGCTTTAAGCTCTACCAAAACCGTAACCTGTTTACCGTTTTCCGCTGCTCTTGCAAGTGATTTAACTATCGGCGAATTGCCACTCACACGATAAAGAGTCTGTTTTATTGCAAGCACGTTAGGATCATTTGCCGCCTGCGAAATAAAATCTATAACAGGTGTGAACTCATAATACGGATGATGCAGTAAAATATCCCTCTCTCTTATCTGCTCAAATATACCGCGTTCTCTGTCCATTCCCGGAACGGGTTGCGGTGTATATTGGGCAAGTTTATACTCATCAAATCCTTCCAGCCCATATGCTTTCATAAGGAATGTAAGATCAAGAGGTCCTTTAATCTTGTACAGATAGTCATCATTTACATTCAACTGCTCCATCAGCTTCTTGGTAAGACGTTTATCCATCGAATCAGCCACTTCAAGACGTATGACTTCACCCCACTGACGTTGCTTTAACTTGCTCTCAATCTCTTTCAAAAGATCTGCCGCTTCATCCTCATCAATAGTAAGGTCAGCATTTCTCATAACCCTATATGGATGTGCCGACAGTATCGTATAGTTGAGGAAAAGCTTGTCAAGATTCCTCTCAATAACCTCCTCAAGGAGGATTATATTAGTCACTCCCTTTTGATTAGATGGAATTTCAATTATTCTCGGAAGAACACTTGGCACCTGAACAGTTGCTATATCTACAACATCTTCTTTCTTCTTATCCTTAATAAGCGCACCGATATTAAGCGTCTTATTCTGTATAAGAGGAAATGGTCTTGAGGAATCCACTGCCATCGGAGTAAGAACCGGATATACATTTCTTTTGAAATAATTATCAACAAATTTTGCCTGTTCCTCTGTAAGATCCTCATGATATCTGATTAAATGAAGTCCTACCTTATCAAGCTGTGGTAATAATGCGCGATTAAAAACCTTATACTGCTCATTCATGAATTCCTTAGCTTCAGGTATAATCTTTTTAATCTGCTCCTGCGGGGTTAAACCGGCAATATCAGGCTTAACATATCCTGCATGGCACATATCAATCAACGACGCAATTCTTATCATAAAGAATTCATCTAAATTTGATGCTGTAATACTTAAGAATTTCATCCTTTCAAACAGGAGGTTGTTCTTATCCTTAGCTTCTAAAAGGATTCTTTTGTTAAACTGTATCCAGGATAATTCTCTATTTTCATAATATTCAGGTTTACTGAAATTGGATTTTTCTTTCATATATACTCTTCTCCTTTTATATCGTAGCACTTCTCTTCTGCTTAAGAACAGGTTTGATTCCATACACCTGCTCGAAGAAGTCAGCCTTATCATCAAACAATCCACGTTCTAATGCCAAATCATATAATGTATCTACGGTAATCACAAGCTGCTTATCCTTAACAACTATCTGATAAGAACTTGCCTTTTGTCTGTGAGAACGGTCCATCGCATTTGCTACCTTTAATATGGCTGATAACTTAGCAATAGTCATATACTCAGCCACTCCTATCTTATTGGCAGCTTCATTATAGTCAGGAAAATCAACAGAATTAAATCTGACTATATTTGCAACCTCTTCTCTTTCTTTGTCCGAGAGACCCATTATCTCAGTTGACATAATAATAGAGTATGAGTTTTCCGCAGCGCCATTCATATTGATAAACTTACCACAGTCGTGCAGCAGTGCAGCAATCTCCAGCTGTATTCTATGGCTCTGTTTTAACCCGTGAATCTTCCTGGTTTTGTCAAATATCTGACATGCAATCTTTGCCACGTTTTTATTATGAATCTTATCGCAATGATATTTTTTTGCAATCTGCGTAGCAGCCGATAATACATCAACCTTAAAATCTCTGTCAAATGACAGTCTCTTGGTTCTTTCTAACTCATCAACAATAATGCCGTCACAAAGATCTATCGGCGTCGTCCATATCATATCTGCTTTGGATTTTCTTAAGAAAACTCTGTATATCATTGCCGCCGGAAGAAGGAGAGTCGCTCTCTCATAAGAAATCTTATATTCGGCAGCTATATCCGACGGACTCTTAGATATTAGTCTTTCAAACATAACATCAAGCTCTGCCTCACCGAACTGATTAGTGATATTAAGCTCAGGCACAATCCTTATAAGATACTGCGTCTCATCCCCTATTGCTATAATATTCTTGATCTGCTTATTGAAAAGATAGTAATTCTGAAATGTATCTATCTCATTAGAAATGTATTCCTCCATAACTCTCTCAAGATGAGTGGTGTCTAATCGGAAGAATTTCAATCGGTCTCTCACTCTCAACGCACCTATCGAAATATTCTGCGTACTGGTAAGCTTTCCGTCATTCATAAGTGAAATCTGAATACTACCCGCACCGATATCAACTATCGCAGTATTCTTCTCCACTATATTATCAAAATATTTTGCATTTACTGCCAGACCTTTATACATAATGAAACGATGTTCGGAATTATTAAGTATCTGCACTACCATCCCTGTACGTCTCTTAATGAGATCAAGCACCATCTGATTATTCTTTGCCTCACGAATCGCACTGGTGGCATAGGCACGATAATCCAATGTGTCATACTCTCTCATTTTCTTCATAAAACCCGATAAAATATCGCACAACCTTTCAATCGAGCCCTGTGAAATGTATCCGTCTGCATAAGTATCAGAACCAAGTTCAATGATGTTGCTTGCATAATCTAACAGTCGATAACCCTTCTTTGTGGTAATCTCATAAATCTTCATGGTTACGTCTGTCGAACCCACATCAATTGCGGCAAATGTTTTGAATGCCATCTATGTATCCCCTCCCGTAATATAATATAATTCACCTGCAATTTCCCATAATAATCCCCATAATAAATATATTTTTATTCTATCAGAAATCACTGACAGTTACAAGTTTTTGTGATATATTTCACCCGCTATCTCTTCGAGCAAAAACAACCTATTATCTGGAAATTTTCCGTCTCTGCCCTGATAGCCATAAGCGCATTTTTCACATCATTGTCAGCTAGACTTCCTTCAAAGTCAACAAAGAAACAGTATTCCCACTGTCTGTCAGCCATAGGAACAGATTCTATACTTGTCATATTCACATCATTGAATATGAAATGTGCCAATATATTATACAACGACCCAACTGCATGTGGCAGAGAAAATGATATACTTACACGGTTTGCATCTCTGACATACTCCCTGTCCTTAGATACTATAACAAAACGTGTTGTGTTCTCTCCCGATACATTCAGTTTCGGATTAAGGATTTCCAATCCATAAATCTTAGCGGCTCTCTCACTGGCAATTGCAACCTGCGAATTATCTCCATCCTCTTTAACCTTCTTGGCTGCCAGAGCGGTATTACCCATACTCACCTGTTTCCAGTTCTTATCTTCCAAAAACTCTTTTGACTGCATAAGACCCTGGGGATGCGAAAACACTGTTTTAATACTTGAAATATCTGTACCCGGCAAACCCAACAGGCATTGATTTACCTGAATCATCTGTTCTCCAACAATTGACAAATTATATTTTTCCAGAAGATCATATATACCGCTTACAAAGCCTGCAGTAGAATTCTCTATCGGAAGTACTCCGTAGTCTGTCTGACCCTCTGCAACCATTTTTGCCACCTGTGAAAAATCCTTTACATTGGCAGACTTGACATTTTCACCAAAAAATGCTGCCAGCGCACTTTCTGCAAACGCTCCGGGAACTCCGGCATAGCACACCTTAGTATTCTCAGATATACGCAGTCTATCAATCTGTTTATATATTCCATCGACAAAATGTTCTCTGTCTCCAATTGCACGATACTGATAACGCTTCGAAACAGCCATAACCTGTGTAAATATTTCCTGCACGCTCTTTGCATTAAATTTGCCATGCGCCATATTACCAAGCTTTTGCAACTTCTCCTGTTCTCTTTCGCGATCATATATAGCTTTTCCTGTCTTGCTTTTATAATCCGCTATCTCCAATGCCAGATCCATTCTCTTTTCAATAAGTTCTACGATCTGACTGTCAACTTCGTCTATTTGTTTCCTTGTTATACTTATATCCTGTGCCATGTTATTAATCTCCTCATTATGCATTTATACTGCATTTTCTAATCTGTAATTCATATTTCTCATTTACGCCACTAACCATTTATGATCCTTCACACTGTACATAGGAAGAAAGGGGATTATAATAGGCGTAGTTTTAACATATTCCTGATAAACTTCCATTTGGCCGTAGTTTTTATCCTGTCTGATCTCAAGTCGTCGAGCTCCCGAAAACATAACATATACTATTCCTACGTACCCAAGAACAACCACTATCCACTGGAAAGGGGTATTAAGCACATTTAATCCCGAAACAAATGCTCCGGTCCATAATAAGAGTTCGCCAAAATAATTAGGACATCTTACCCACTTGTATACTCCTGTGCTTACAAACATACGAGAATCTATCTTCTTAACGGCAGACTTCTGATAATCAGCGACCATTTCAAGAATGATACCACTTGCCATAATCACAATTCCGACAATGGCAAAAATGTCATTACCGTCATCATTTTGCAACCTGAATAATAAAGGAGCACACTGACATACATAAAGAATAGCACATGTAACCCATATACTGATCTTAACAGCAAAATTAACATCCTGCTTAACTTCTTTCTCTAGCATTTTATTGTATGCTGCGCTCTTAATCTCTCGTATCAATAGATAGCCTCCGAGCCTTAGTCCATAAATAATAAACAGTACACACATAATAACCGGACATATAGCGAGGTTTGATCTAAATAAAACAAATAGCGCAACAGCAATTCCTGCTATTGAAAATCCATATCCCAACGAGATAAAATACACATATTTTATAAAACCAAGTGCACTTATCATCATTGCAACAATAAAAATCAACAATAATGCATTCATGATCTGACAAAACTCCCTTTAATAATCACTCATCAATTTTATTTTTTAAAACTTCCAACAATTCCCCCATAGATTTATGAAATACCGGATGAACATAATATGGCGCTATCGCAACCATAGGTTCAAGCACAAATGCACGCTTTGGTATCTCGACATGCGGAATCTTCAAATCCTCCTCCATGATAATCTCATCATCATAGAAAAGAATATCCACATCAAGTGTACGTGGCCCCCAGTGCACAAGTCTTTCCCTGTGTGCTTCACCTTCTATCACCATCGCAGTTTCAAGCAATTCTCTCGGAGTTTTCAATGTCTCTATCTCCAAAGCTCCATTTAGAAAATCATCCTGCTCAACATAACCATATGGTTTTGTCTCAATATAATCCGAAACTGCAGTAACTTTTGTGTCACGCTCTTTATTCAAGTAGTCGATTGCAAGATCTAAATATCCCTCCCTGTCACCGATATTTGACCCGATTGACAGATATGCCCTGTGCCATCCGCGCTCAATCGTCACCGCAACATTTTCAAGATGAACAAGCACCGGTGCCCACGGCTTTTTCACAGTTATCTCAACATTTTTCAACACATCAAATGTAAGTAGAAGCTTTTCTGCAATCCTTTCTGCCAGACATTCTATGAGTTGACAACGCTCACGTTCAACTATCTCCTTAATCTTCTGGCACACATCACTGTAATCCAAAGATTCTTTGAGTTCGTCTGTCTTACCTGCTTTTCTTGTATCCAGATAAAGTACCGCACTTACAATAAATTTTTGTCCCAGCACTGCCTCTTCCTCAAACACTCCATGGTATCCAAACAATTCCAGATTCTCAATTCTTATCTTATCCAAATGTATGCACCTCCCGCGTCAACATCCGTTTATCCTAATATATCAATTTGCTTTCATTATAGCCTCTGTCATCTGTAATGCACGCATATTCTCCTTTACATCATGGACTCTGAATATTCTGCATCCTGCCTGATATCCTATTACAGAAGTTGCTATAGTTCCTTCAACACGCTGATCAACCGGAAGATCAAGTGTAAGTCCTATCATAGATTTTCTCGAAGTTCCCAGAAGAATGGGATATCCCAGTTTACACAATTGCGACAAGTCCTTCATGACAGACAAATTACCATCTAAATCCTTTGCAAATCCGATTCCCGGATCTATCATTATCTTGTCCTTGGAAATTCCTGCAGCGTTTGCTATCTCAAGGCTCATATTGATTCCGGAAACAACTTTATCTATAGCGCTTATGCTGTTATCCTGTTTGACTGTTTTTTCATTGTGCATCAGACAATATGCAATGTTTTTCTCAGCAACCAGGCGTGCCATAGCACCATTCTCATCCCATCTAAGTCCCCATATATCATTGATAAGATCAGCACCTGTATCTATCCCCGCCGCCGCAACTCTTACCTTATATGTATCCAACGAAACCGGAATATCGAATCTACTCTTGATTGCTGTGATTATCGGTGCTACTCTCTCTATTTCCTCATCATCTGTTATCTTCTCATGTCCCGGTCTTGTAGACTCTCCACCCACATCAATTATCGTTGCTCCTTCAGAAATCATCTGTTCCGTATGAAACAACGCCTTATCGATATCATTATAGTTTCCTCCGTCAGAAAATGAATCCGGTGTAACATTAAGTATCCCCATTACATAAAAGTGTTTTTCAAAATCAAAATCCCTGTTGCCTATTCTCATTTCAGTATCCTCCCGAAAAATTAATATATAATGTATGAATTCTTTTGTTCATCTTCCCAATAGCACTCACTATTAGCTTCACAGCTGTAACAATTCCGGCTTAGTTTATCAGCTTTATATAATAAATGAGAAAACACATCGCCGTCACTTACATCTTTTCTGTGTCCTTTTATCGCAGCCACTGCCTGCGCACGTTCAGATACCGAAAAATCACAATCTTCCATAATTTTTTCAGCGATAAGAGCACCAGCCTCATTATGTGGCGTTCCATTTTCATACTGCTCATATCTTCCTATATCATGTAGAACCGCTGTGGCATAAACCAATTCTTTATCTACGGTCAAATTTTCTTCAAGGACAAGAATGTATAATATCCTTGCTACCGCAAGCACATGATCCATCCCATGTCTGCAAAAAAAACGCTCCTTTTCTCTCTCTTCTATTTTACTCATAGTGTATGTAAAAATCGGATGTCCGATTACCGCTGCCAATCGTTTCATAATGTTATGCAAACCTCGTTTCAATCTAGTATTGTAAACACTGACCTAGTATTATAACACATTAAGCCATCCTTTTTCCACCGCATTGTCAAGATTTTTATCTATCCATTCATATACCCTGGGAAGATACTCCTTTATGATAGCCATTCTTCCTTCTACTTGTTTTCTGTTAACATTTCCTTCAATCCAGGTATGTCCGTCTGTCAGAGTATTGTGAAGAAACGGTTGCAGGCTGTCCATACATGATGCATACTTTGAATCCGGAGTGTTTCTCGCATCAAATTCCTCCCACAACTCTCTAATCATTTTCCCTTGCTCCTTTGGAAGAACAGAAAACAATTTGTCCGCAGCTAATTTTTCTCTGATCTCCTTATCGGCATTTCCTTCGGTATCATATGCAAAAGTATCTCCTGCATAGATTTCTACAAGATCATGCACAACACACATCTGTACCACACGTCCTACATCCACAGGCTCTGGAGCATATTCCGAAAAAAGCATTGCCATTACAGCTATATGCCACGAATGTTCAGCATCGTTCTCTCTCCTGCTCTTATCTATCAGTACTGTTCTTCTTAATATTGAAGTCATCTTATCTATCTCAGCCGAAAACCAAAGCTGACTGTCCAAACGCCCATTTCCACTATTGATAAAATCACTCATAACCACTACCTCCTTCTAATTGATATATTCACAACTGCCAATATAAGACAAAGACCCCCATGCCACTATAACAGTCCTTTTATTCCCGCCCAGTTCCTCTGCTCTTTTAACGGCCCTGCTCACTGCTGTTTCAACAGTATCACACTTAACTACATCATTACAATATCGGTCCACAACTTCCTTTAGCAGTGTCGTATCAAGTCCTCTTGGATTGCCGGGTTTTACCAGATAACAGGTCTTTGCCATAGGACAGAGAATCTCCATCATTTTTTCGTACTCCTTGTCCTTTAACACTCCTATAATAAATATGTAATCCGCATCACCCACATTATCCATAAGGCTTTCCTTAAGTGCTGTCACACCCTGAACATTGTGTGCACCGTCTCTTATAAATAAAGGTACATCCGAAATTTTCTCAAATCTACCCTCCCACTTTACTTTAAGCAGAGCGTCCTTTTTAATACTACCATCGAGCATTAACTTCGCCTCTATTGCAGTTATCGCATTCATTATCTGATATTTCCCGGCCAGCGAAATGCTGTAGCGTTCACCTTTATAAATAAAAGTACTTCCATTTAAGTCTTCTTCAACAATTTCAAGACTATCCGTCTCTGCAACTATAAATGATTCTTTGTCGCAAACATTTTGATTGCCCCCGGCATCATCATACTCTTTCCTTAAAACCTCTATAACAGCCTTTTCATTCGGATAGCTTACCACCGGGCACCCGTTCTTGATTATTCCGGCCTTTTCATACGCTATCTTCTCAACGGTATCTCCAAGAAACTGCATATGATCCATGCCTATATTTGCAAACACGGTACATATCGGATGCTTTATAACATTGGTGGCATCCTCTCTTCCACCCATGCCAACCTCCAATATAACAATATCAACCTTCTTATCTACAAAATACATAAATGATATAGCAGTTTCCACCTCAAATGCCGTCGGTGTATCAAGTCCCTCACTATCCATTTCTTTGATAACTCTTTCAACTTGTAAAAGATACTCTATAAAGTCTTGCCTCTCCATATATTTCCCATCTATTTGAAATCTCTCAAGGTAATCATTTATAGTCGGTGAAATATATCTACCCACCTTCAAACCCTCTTCTCTGTACATCATTTCAAGAAAGGTACAAATACTTCCTTTTCCGTTAGTTCCGGCAACATGTATTATTCTAAGTTTTTCCTGTGGATTTCCCAGTCTGTTCAAAAGTTCCGTTACAGAGTCAAGGCCTAACACACTGCCTTTTTTCCCAATCTCATTTATATATTTTATCGCATCATCATATGTCATTTTTCCCTTCATAAAACAGCTCCATTTCTAAAAAAATCCGACCACATTCTTATGTGACCGGATTCTTAATTATTCATCAACTACGTTACATGATACATGTTGAATAAGTGGTGTATTTTCATCTATAGGCAGAATCTCATATCCCTCACTCTTCAAAGTATCTATAAGCATCTGTAAAGACTCAACCGTTGCGTGAACTGTCTGAAGATCATGCATAAGAACAACTGAATCCTTATTATTTCTTACATCCTTCATAATATTGTCGACTAACTGTTCAGGCGAGAGTGACGAATCGACCGCATCTCCGGAAAGTGCATTCCAGTCATAGTAATTAATCCCATGCTCGTTAAGATATGCAATATAATTATCAATTGAAAGTTGCGATACACTGTTAGAACTTCCTCCAGGAAATCTGAAGATGTTACTCTTTACACCTGTCACATCAAGCAAAAGTTTCTGAAGCTCTTCTATTTCGGATCCAAAGCTTTCCGTTGACGCATACAATTTCTGATAATCATGTGTATACGAATGCATTCCAAGAGTATGTCCTTCATTAACTATTCTCTTGTAATAGTCATAATATTCCTCATCTTTACCGATGACAAAAAAAGTAGCCTTGACATCATTGGCTTTAAGAATATCAAGTATCTGACCTGTGTAGACCGAAGGGCCGTCATCAAAAGTCAGATAAACTCTCTTATTTTTCTTTTTGGAAGTCTTACCTCCTGTTTCCTCAATCGTTTCAATCACTTCCGTATTCACGTCATTATCTGTTGCTGACGAATCAATATACTGTTGCCCGGTATTTTCTGCAAGTTTAGTTTCTGACTCTGCATTTCCCAAAACAGATTTTACCGATGGTTCCAATAAATAACTATTGTCCTCATTCTCAGTATTTCCCATAAGCGCATCATGACTTGAGCGGTATGTGAGATAATCACCATTTCCCGACATAACATAGTCTAATTTCTTCTCAAGACTATGAACCTTAACCAATAAGAAGAAACTTATAATCATCGGCGTAATCGTCATTACGAAAAAGAGCCCTATTATTATTTTTTTATACAAATCAATCCGCCTTCGTCTGGCCAGATCTGCTCTTGTTATTTTTTCCATATAATCACCTACTGTGTATAATATGTAATGGTCGTAAATCTTCTTATAATATGTAAGTAAATTTTCTAAGCCTGCTTATTATATAGAAATAAATTTTTTTAGTCAAGAAAAATATACAGGCTTGGGGAATTTTTCAACTCCCCGCCATTACATCTTTAATCAGGAAATCTCTCCTTCGATATCTATAACCTCAACCGGGCACGCAGAACGCGCAGACAAAGCAGATGCATAATTCTCATCTGTGATCTGACCATTAGCCTCAGCAACTCCCTCCTCATTAAATGAAAAAACCTCCGGGCAGGTGCTCACGCATAACCCACACGCTATACATCCCTCCTGATCAACCTCTGCTTTCATATAACACCTCCAATAAAAATATCGTATAAGTACAGTATGTATATTTTTATAATTTTCATTCATTTATTATTATATTATTTATGGCAATTATAACATTAATGTGCTAATATACTTCATTGTAAACAATCAACCATAAAACACAGGGAGGATTATATATGCAGGCAGCTGAAGTTTTGGATATTAAACCGTTTATGCAATTATTATTACAATCAACTTCTTTTGATTTCTACGAAATGGTTTCTGCAACTCTTCGTACCGATATGGATTATCTGGTTGATGGAAAATGGAATCCAGCTTTTTTTACAGATGAGGAAATAGACACATACAAGTTGAAAGAACACAATTATATTCCCTGGGCACTTGCAAAGGATAAAATCTTTACTTTGATCAAAGGAAAAAAGACTCCCTCTGTCATTAAGCTTGTCTTTAAATTAAGTAACGAGAATCTTTTATCATTTTTAAAATCCGTAAATTCATCACATAATCCTAATGATATTACCGGAATATACTTAAACGTTACATTTCAGAATCAAAAATTAAATGTGATATGTCAAATTTCATATAACTCTTTCGTCCTGGACAAAAGTTTGGAACAAGAATATTTCCTCAAATTCATCACATTATTAAAATCGTATAGCATTACTTGTAGTTAAAAAACTCTACATTTGACATTTTATGTAATTTTCAAATTTTTACTCAGTCATAAAAAATGTGATTACAACTTTTATTAGCACTCAACAAAGACGAGTGCTAACTTTTTCTTGACTTTTTAAATAATGCATACTAAAATATTTATCATAAAACATAAAGGAGATGTGTAAAATGGCTAAGCAAACAGGAAGCTTATCAATTAACAGTGAAAATATTTTTCCAATTATTAAAAAATGGTTATATTCAGACCACGATATTTTTGTTCGTGAGGTTGTATCTAATGCGTGTGACGCTGTAACCAAGCTCAGAAAGCTTGCATTGATTGGTGAATATAATGAGGCTGATGATTACAAATACCGTATAGATGTAATCGCAAGCCCCAAGGATAAAACCCTGACATTTATCGATAACGGTATCGGAATGACTGCTGATGAGGTTAACGAGTATATTAATCAGATAGCATTTTCAGGTGCTACCGACTTTTTAGAGAAATACAAGGATAAGGCAACTGATGATCAGATAATCGGACACTTTGGTCTCGGTTTCTACTCTACATTTATGGTTGCTGATAAAGTTACAATCAATACACTTTCTTATAAGGAAGATTCAAAGCCTGTATTCTGGGAATGCGATGGTGGAACAGACTATACAATGTCTGAGGGTGACAGAACCGAGCACGGTACCGAGATTACCCTTTACCTCAACGAAGACTGTTATGAATTTGCCAACGAATATCGTGTTAAAGAAGTTCTTGAGAAGTACTGTTCGTTTATGCCGGAAGAAATCTTCTTTACCAATGCAGATGCAGCTAAAGAGGAAAAGACAGACGTTGTCGACTCTAATGCAGAAGAAGTTAAAGATAATGCTGACGAAGCAACAGAGGAAGCTACAGATAAAGAAAATGAAACAACAGAACCTAAAGAGAAGCCTATAAATGATATTCATCCTCTTTGGACTAAGCATCCTAATGATTGTACAGAGGAAGAATACAAGGAATTCTACAGAAAAGTATTTTTAGACTTTAAAGAACCCCTTTTCTGGATTCACCTCAATATGGATTATCCATTTAACTTAAAGGGTATCTTATATTTCCCTAAACTTAATACGGAATATGATTCTTTAGAGGGTAAGATCAAACTTTATAATAATCAGGTATTTATAGCTGATAATATCAAGGAAGTTATTCCTGAATTCCTTTTATTGCTTAAAGGTGTTATTGATTGTCCTGATCTTCCACTTAATGTATCAAGAAGTGCTCTTCAGAACGACGGATTCGTCAAAAAGATTTCTGATTACATCACAAAGAAGGTTGCCGACAAACTTTCAGGAATGTGTAAGACAAATAGAGAAAACTATGAGAAGTACTGGGATGATCTCTCACCATTTATCAAATTCGGTTGTCTTAAAGACGACAAATTCGAAGAGAAAATGAAGGATTACATCCTTTATAAAAATTTAGATGGCAAATATCTCACACTTTCCGAATATCTTGAAGCTGGAAAAGAGAAATATGAAAACACAGTATTCTACACTGACAATGAAAAGACTCAGTCTCAATACATCAATATGTTCCGCGAACAGGGCATCGATGCTGTCGTATTAGATCACAACATCGATAATCCTTTTATCACACATCAGGAGCAGAAACATGAGGGTGTACATTTTGCAAGAATTGACTCTGAGGTAACAAACACATTTAAAGAAGAGGTTCCTGAAGAGGAGCTTAAGGAAACAACTGATAAACTTTCCGAAATCTTCAAAAAAGCACTAGGCAACGATAAATTAACAGTAAAGGTTGAAAAACTTAAGAACGCTGCTATCTCTTCAATGATCACTCTTCCGGAGGAGACAAGAAGAATGCAGGATATGATGAAGATATATGCCATGGGTGGTATGGATCCGAACCTTTTTGGAGGAAACGATTCACTTACTCTTGTTCTTAACGCCAACAACCAGTTAGTTCAGTATATTCTTGACAATCCTGACGGTGATAACACAAATATGGTTTGCGAGCAGTTATATGACCTTGCACTTCTTTCTCATGCACCACTTGAGCCTGAAGCAATGACAAAGTTTGTGGCAAGAAGCAATGAAATACTTACAATGCTGACAAAATAAAATTTGGGTTTATCGAGCTGTTTGAATGACGGACGCACAATTATTATTGATTATAAGTTGTGGTCGAAACTTTTATAGATATTGATATTGTTTACGGCTCCAGTGACAGTCATAATTGCTGAGGGACCCGCTCTCGCTCGCGTTGCTCATTGTAACAGTACTAAACTCACGAATACAAGTATCCGTTCGTTAAGTACTGACAATTCGCAAAGCCCTCCGCAATCTATGAACTGTCAGCTGCTCGCCGCTTCACAATATTCAAGATTATCGAAAGTTTCGTATTCACTTTATTTGAAATATTCAATTCATAATTGTGCTATGTATTTGCATAATTTACAAAACAGCTCTTGCCGTAGGGCATGGGCGGCTGTCAGAAGAGTAAGCAGAAGTTACATAACGTATCAATCAACATATCTTTATGA
>CADBCZ010000052.1 GCA_902793335.1 uncultured Lachnospiraceae bacterium | reverse complement strand
TTCGAGCCGCCGGTACTTCCAATGACACTTAACGAACAACGTGAGTTCTAGTGTCATGCACCTACTTGGTGACGAATGCGAAGCATGAGTTTAGTACCGTTGCGAGCGACGAGCAGCGAGATCCCCTCTCTCTTAGCGAATGCAACGCATGAGGTTAGAGACAGGGCATGCCTTGTGCTGCGTGCCTGCGTTGGATTGTATTACATGCACAAAAGCAAAACAGAAAACTTATGTTTCGCAATTACATAGCCCCAGCCTGTTCTATCAAATCAATCCCCAAACCAACCAGCAATATATTTCGTACAACAGTAAAAACCAATACCATAATCACATACAGTATAATCGGCTTAATACTTTTCGTATAATACACCCTGTCTTTCTTACCCACAATCGTCATGAGAAACGTCACCTCATAATACAGGATAAGGATTGCTCCAAAAACCACGGCCGGATTATAACATATAGATTTTATGATATGCCCTTTAAACAGCGAAAACAACGCCCTTGTTCCTCCGCACCCCGGACAGTACATATGGGTATAATAAAAAAAGATGCATGGGGGATTCGGAATTTTACCGACATGTTGCAAAAGGATTCTCGCCAACATCACGGCAACTCCCAAACCGCCTGCCAGATTTGCAATTATAAAATCTCTTTTAAGTATCTTTTTGTCCATGGTTAAAAAGACCTTTCATAATTTGTTTTGCATTTACTGATAATAAATGTTATTATACCATTGACAGTAATGTCATAATACACTTTATAAAAAGGAGAACGAACTACAATGGATGAAAATAATAACAATTCAAATCCTTTAAGTTATGATGCACCTAAGTCAGGTGAATACGGCGTGGATAAACCACAAAACAATGCCGAATCAACACCAGCAGAAAAGGCACCATCTACAAATGCAGAATCAACTAATAATACTGCTACACCTGTTTCAGCATTTTCACTCAATACCGAAAACACATCATCTGACAGTTCTTCAAACAAAGAAACATTTGGTCAGACAACACCTACTCAGACAACTTCTTTCAATTCCAATCAGGAAGTTTTCGGAGGTTCTGTTGAAGGAAATGCTTCTTCTGTCAACAGCTATAATACCAACTATAGCTCACCTTACAGTTCAGGAGCTGAAGAGGTTTCAAAGGGTTTTGCAATAGCTTCGCTTGTTATGGGTATATTGAGTATAATTACCTGTTGTTGTAGTATCACAGGAATTCTCTTCGGAATTCTCGGTATCATTTTCTATTGCGTGCAGCAAAAGGATTCAGAGGGTAAGCGCCCGACACAGGCTACTATTGGTCTTGTACTTTCAATAATCGGTCTCGTCATTGCAGTCGGAAGCATAATTTTCGGTCTTCTGGCATCTGGAACAGACTGGTATCAGGAAATATTAAGAAACGCACAGAGCGTATAATTATAATATTATCCTAATCATTGTAACAAACAGCCGGGAAGTTTATTATATGCTTCCCGGCATTTTTATTTGTATTATTTCTCATCAGACCGTTCATACGGAAATTTATCCGCAAGATCATAGTCAACATCTTTAGCTATATCAAAATGTGAATCATATCCCTTAACCCAATCTTCATACACACCGTTGAAATACTCTTTCTGCTTCGATACTATTATCTGTTTTTTGTTCTCTTTCGTAAGCTCCTCATTATTTGATTCCTGCATCTTAAACAAATGATAACCGTACTGGGTCTCTATGACTACACTCACCTCTCCGTCAGAAAGTGACAATATACTGTTGGCAACTCTTTCTCCATATTCATCAATAAGTTCTGATTTTGACATCGTATACTCCGAAGAATATTTGAGATGATACTTGTCCACGATATCTTTAAATGACGTCCCCTCATCCTCGGCCAGAGAAGAAAGTGCCTCATTTGCACGCTCTAACTGCGCCGCCTTCTTTTCAGGAGTGTACTCCTTGACCGAACCGTCTTTTTCAAGCTCGTAACATTCAAACACCATATCATAGAAGGTTATCATCCTCGCCTCTTCTTCGGATATCTCAAAATCATAATCCGCGAGCACCTGATCATAAACCTTCGCTGCAAGAAGATTCTCGGTCATGACAGAAGAAACAATTTCCCTGGTAATATCCGTTTCTTCTATATCTCTATCAGTAAGACCCTTATAAAATGTCTCTGTCTTATTCTTTACGTCTTCTTTCTCGGTATCACTCAAAGCTATTCCATAATCACCGGCATGTGCAGCCAGTACCTTGACTCTGTTGATATCTTCTATTATATCCTCAATCGTAATATCCCTTACGGTTCTGTTTTCATCTTCAACACTTAACTCAAGATTCCACACACCGTTACCATAAGCTTTGCTGTAATCCTCATAAACAGTCTTTGCGTATATATAGTACTCACCATAGGTTATGTCATTGTCTCCGAAATGGTACACCACCCTGTTATCAGCATCTTCATTCTTCTTTTTACCACAGGCAGTACTAAGACTTAATACACCAATCATCATACATATGAATATTTTTTTACATCGGCCTTTCAAGCTTATGCCTCCCTTCTATTCTCTATCTATAAGTCCATCAATATCCGCAATCACATCCTCTAACTGATAGATGAAGCTCCCAACACTCTTCTTTTGAAGATCGACAACGAACCCTGAATTTTCGCCTGTTACAATCCTTATATTGTTCATATACTTGACTATAAGTGATTCCAGCAATTCCATCTTAATCTTCACACTATCAGCCATCTCGATCTTAATCTGGTCATTCTTATAAGTTATGGATGTAATAAATGCCTCATGAGCCTTAGCCTTTATCAGCGCAATGGTCAGCAGATTCAAAACAGGCTGCGGTGGTTCACCGAACCTATCAACAAGTTCATCTAACATATCTTCATAATCATCCCTGTTCCAAACTCCGGATATACGCTTGTAAAGCTCGAGCTTGATCAACTCATTTTTTACATAAGACGCAGGAATATATGCATCTATAGGAATCTCTATACTTGTCTCAAAATCTTCTCTATGACTTTCACCCTTCTGCTCTAAGATGGCATCATTTAGCATCTTGCAGTACAGATCATAGCCGACAGCCTCCATCTGACCCGACTGCTCCATTCCCAGCAGATTACCTGCTCCGCGGATTTCAAGATCTCGCATGGATATTTTATATCCCGAACCCAGATCAGTAAACTCTCTGATTGCCTTAAGTCTTTTCTCAGCAGTTTCTTTAAGCATTTTATCCCTCTTATACATGAGAAATGCATATGCTGTTTTGTCAGACCTTCCGACACGCCCCCTTAACTGATAGAGTTGAGCCAGACCAAAATTATCGGCATCATGTATTATCATAGTGTTAGCATTTGATATGTCAAGTCCGGTTTCTATAATGGTCGTTGTAACCAACACATCTATCTCCTTATTGATAAATGCATACATTACATCTTCAAGTTCCTTCTCCTTCATCTGACCATGTGCATATGCTATTCGCAAATCCGGCATCATTTTCACAAGATCAGCAGTGATATCCGCTATGGTGTTGACGCGGTTATACACATAATAGACCTGACCACCTCGCTTAAGCTCTCTTGAAATCGCCTCCTTAACAAGCTCCGGATTGTACTCAAGCACATAGGTCTGTATCGCCTTCCTGTCCACAGGCGGCTCCTCTAAGAGACTCATGTCACGGATACCGATAAGACTCATGTGAAGGGTTCTTGGAATCGGCGTAGCTGTAAGTGTCAGCACATCAATATCCTTTTTCATCTGCTTTATCTTCTCTTTATGAGTGACTCCGAAACGCTGTTCCTCATCTATTATAAGAAGCCCCAGATTCTTGTAATTCATATCTTTGGACAAGAGTCTATGCGTTCCGATTATGATATCTAACTGCCCCTTCTTAAGATCTTCGAGATTCTTTTTCTGTTCCTTAGGGCTTAAAAATCTCGACATCATTCCAATCTTTATCGGGAAGTCTGCCATCCTCTCGGAAAATGTATTGTAATGCTGTTGTGCAAGTATCGTTGTCGGCACGAGATATGCCACCTGCTTACCATCCTGCACAGCTTTAAATGCCGCTCTTATGGCAACCTCAGTCTTTCCGTACCCGACATCACCGCATACCAGGCGATCCATTATCCTGGTGCTTTCCATATCGTCCTTGGTTTCCTCTATTGCCTTAAGCTGATCCTCAGTCTCTTCGTATGGGAACATTTCTTCAAACTCCCGCTGCCAAACGGTATCCTTTGAATATGCATATCCCGCGGTGGACTGTCTTATCGCATACAGCTGTACAAGTTCCTTCGCTATAGAGGTAACCTTGCTTCTCACCTTTGACTTGGTCTTCTCCCATTCGGAACCGCCTAATTTGTTAAGCTTCGGTTTTCTTCCTTCCTTCGAAGAGTACTTCTGAATCATATCCAGCTGCGATACCAGAATATAAAGCTTCGAACCACCGCTGTACTCTATAGATATATAATCCTTGTTAACCTTATCAACTTCAATATTTTCAATTCCGCGATATATACCAAGTCCATGTCTTTCATGAACAACGTAATCACCCACCGAAAGATCGTCAAAACTTTTGATCTTCTCACCTGTGTACAGAGGTTTCCTTTTTATTCTTCGCTTAGTCTTCCTCTGTCCGAATATATCACCCTCTGTAAGGACAACAAATTTGAAATCAGGAATATAAAAACCTGACTTAAGCCTTCCTGTGGTTATCATCATTTCCTTTTTTTCTAATACACGATCTTTATCATCAGAATAGAAGCAGGAGATATTCTGATCCATAAGATCATCGGCAAGTCTTTTTCCTCTTGTAGAAGAGGGGCTAAACAAAAGGATTGAACAGCCCTGCTTTTTCCAGGCTTCAATATCCTTAATAAGCATCTCCATGCTATGATGGTAGGATGGAACTGACTTGCTCAATAAGTCGCACTTTTTCTTGGGCTTTAAGTAATCATTTTTCTCGCCAAGCACACTAAAGCACACCGTCTTTTTCTTAGAAAGCTTTGTAAGAATCTCTGAATAATCAAATAATACATCTGTCTGACTTGGAAGTATATATCCGCCCTCCAGTCTTCCCGACATACTCTCCTCAAACTCAGCCCTGCAGACCTCTCCTCTTGCAATTACCCTTGCAGGATCATCCACTAAAACTATCACATCCTCAGGCATATAGGACAGAAAGCTCGTAAGCTCATCATAAAAAGAACCGATAAAGCCATCAATTCCCATTGCGCTGTGGAAGTATGTCAACTCCTCCTTTAATTGCTCTACCGCCCTATTGATTCTTGCATATTCATCAGTCTTAAATGCTTCCTTTAACTTTCCGGCATATGTCTTATGCTCTTTTTCTATTTTCTTAAGACCTTTTTCTATCCTGTTTTCATCAAGTATCATCTCAGAGGCAGGGTATACCAACAGAGTTTCAACATTTTCGATACTTCTCTGGCTCTCGACATCAAAACTTCTGATACTGTCTATATCCTCACCCCAAAGTTCAATACGATACGGGCAATCACTACTCATAGGGAAGATATCCAGAATACCTCCCCTTATCGCAAACTGTCCCACACCGTCAACCCAATCATTCCTCTCATATCCGTAGGATACAAGAGTTTTCTTTATCTCATCAGTACTTAGGGTATCTCCGACATGAAATTTAATTATGTTCTTTCTGACTTCCTCAAGCGGCACTACTTTATTGAGCAGTGCATCTAAAGACACAACAACAGTGCTTTCATTTTCTTCTATAATAGCCTTGATAACTTCCATTCTCTCGGCCAATATTGTGTGTCCGTGAATATCCGCGCTGTAAAAAAGTGCATCCTTTGCAGGGTAATACAAAGTGTTTCTGTCAAAGAAATGAAACGCCTCATATATTTCCTTTGCCCTGTCCTCACTGTAAGTTACTATAAGTCTTTTTTGACCGGCAGATATACAATCCATGGCATAATACCTTGCATATCCGTCCGTACCCGAAATCTCTATCGGAAATCTACCGCCTTCCGACGCACTCTCATACAATTTGTATAAGTCAGATTCACGAAATGGACTTAACAAACTATCCATCATCTAATCCTCACTAAATGTTTTAAACCTCATCGCGACCATTCTGTTGCTTCAAGTTTATTATTACACGCAACTCTAATCTAACGGTATTTCATCTTGATGTTGCTCTGACATTAGAGTCAAACATCTTATTAAATCCAAGCCAGTCTGCATTCTGTTTTCCTGCACCGTCCAGTAGCTCTACAAAACCCTCAAGCTTGGCATCTGTATTGTCCGCAAATGATAAAGCTACTGCTTCTATCAACGCAGGTTTTTTGGGAGAACCATACTCCAATTCTCCATGATGTGACAAAATACAGTGTTCTAATTCATTAGAAAGCTTTTGTGGAAATCCGTCAATCTCTTTAATTTTTTCCTCAACTATAATCACACCTTTTACGATATGACCTATGAGCTGTCCCTCATCAGTATAATCATTTTCAGGGAAAGAAGATATCTCATCCATCTTACCTATATCATGAAGCAATGCAGCACTTATCAAAAGATCCCTGTTTATCACAGGATAATTTTTAGCGTAGAAGTCGCACATTTTTGCTACCGAAAGGCTGTGCTCTAACAGTCCTCCCGCAAAATTGTGATGCATGGTCTTCGCTGCTGAATGAAGCTTGAATCTGTTTACAAAATCCGCATCCTCCATAAATACCATCTGTAACAGCTTTAATAAATGAGGTTCCTTTACAGATCCAATCATATCTGTCATTTCTTTATACATCTCATCTATATTCTTCTTAGAATACGGCATATAATCTCTCGGATCATACTCGCCCTCTTTAGCTTTTCTGATTCTTCTGATATTGAGCTGAATAGCGCCCTGATAACTGATAACCTGCGCATCCACCTGAATATAATCCATAGAATCAAAATGTTCTATACCGTTATTAATGTCCCAGACCTTTCCATCAACAACTCCGGTCTTGTCATGAAGCTGCATTGAATAGTAATTCTTTCCCGCCTTAGTCTGTAAAGTTCTTTTATTTTTACAAAGATAAATCGACGATACCATATCTCCATCTCTAAGTTCTGTTATAAAACGCATAAGTATACTCCTCTCTACTCTTTAGAACCAATCGGCAACGAGAAAATAAACTCACTTCCCGCTCCCTCTGTACTTATTAAATCTATATTCTCGCCATGAGCTTTTATGATTTCTTTTGTTATCGAAAGCCCAAGCCCTGTTCCCTGTTTGTCTTTTCCTCTTGATGCATCCACCTTGTAGAACCTGTCGAACACCTTATTACGTTTCTCCTTGGAAATACCCGGTCCTTCATCTTTTATGGAAATGAAAACCTTATCATTTTTGTTAGTCACTGTCGCAGTGATTGTACCATTTTGTGGACTGAACTTAATCGCATTATCCACTAAATTATATACAACCTGTCCAATCTTCATTCTGTCAGCATGTACAGTAGTATTTTTTGCATGACAGTTAATACGGATTTCTATGTTCTTCTTATCACATAACACTTCAACCGTATTTCTTGTCAAACGAATTACATCAACTATATCAAAATCCGACATTTTAAGTATCAGACCCTTTGTATCAAAATTATTAAGCTCAAGCAACCCTTCGGTAAGTTTTGTAAGACGATTGGCCTCGTTTATAACTACTCCTAAATATCTGTTATATTTTTCAGGCGGTATCGTTCCATCCATCATAGCTAAAATGTAACCTTTAATTGATGTCAGCGGAGATCTGAAATCATGTGATATATTTGCGATGAAATTCTTTCTGTATATATCAAGCTTGCTAAGCTCTCCTGCCATATATTCCATAGAATCAGCAAGCTCACCAATTTCATCTTTTCTGATTACACCGGTTGTCGCTTCAAAATTACCCTTGGCGTACTCTTTAGCAGTTGCACTTATTTTGGATATCGGTCTTAGTATGGTTCCCGACATATATATCATCATAAGAACTACAACAAGTATCAAAACCACAAACGGCAAATATACAATTGCCAATATATCTTTCTGAGTATCATCCAGCTCAGATATAGAAGTGTGAAGCACCATGAATCCCCTCACTTCACCATCTAACAGAATAGGGATTCCTACACTTATCGTTGTGTTGTCGAATATATTGTAGAAGTTTCCGGTCATCGTAAATCCATCTCTGAATTTCAGATCATAATCCAGCTGTCGGATATTGTCCGGTAAATACTCATAGTTTTTTGGATATGAAACCGCTATAAGTCTTCCGACACTATCGCAATACCACACCTTCGTCTTAAGAGTATCCTCAAACTCATCCAGCTTTTCCTGAAGGTATTCAAGGCTTGTATTGCCCAGTATATAAGATGCAATAGTCTGCTGAGACAGAAGCTGTGCCTCATTTGCAAGATTATTCTGTTTTTCTTTAAGAAGGGTTCTTTTTGTAGCATAAGTGGTATAGCTCACCACGACCAGAAAAACCACGATCAAAAGAAAAACTATTCCAAGTATAAGCTTATCCAAAAAGTTAATCTTAAATTTCATTTATCTATTTCACCTCGAATTTGTAACCTATGCCCCATACAGTTGCTATAGACCAGCCATTCTCATCTTTTATCTTTTCTCTTATTCTCTTGACGTGAACATCCACTGTTCTGGTATCACCCACATAATCATACCCCCAGATTTTGTCAAGGAGCTGCTCTCTTGTAAAAACCTGATTCGGGCGGCTTGCCATAAAATACAGAAGTTCAAGCTCCTTAGGCGGCATCTCTATCATAACACCATTATACACAACCGAGTAGCTTGTGAGATTGACTGAAAGTCCCTCGAACTTTACAACCTCTTCCTTCTCTTCCCGTACATTCTTGTCTTCTTCTTTGTCATTTACTCTTCTAAGTATTGCCTGAACTCTGGCAACAAGCTCATTAGAGTCGAACGGTTTAACCATATAATCATCCGCACCGATCTTAAGACCAAGTACCTTATCAAACACTTCTCCCTTTGCAGACAGCATGATTATCGGAACATTGCTGTCCTTTCTTATTTCCCTGCACACGTCATATCCGTCTATTCCGGGCAGCATGATATCAAGCAGTATTAAATGCGGTCTGTAGCTTTTAAATTTCGCAATGGCATCCTCGCCATTATCCGCTATCTCGGTGTCAAAGCACTCTTTGATAAGATAGAGCGAAATAAGCTCTGCAATGTTTTCGTCATCATCAACAATTAATATTCTTTTCTTGTCCATAAGTCACCTCCACCACATACATTCCGTTTGCAAAACTACAAATTAATTCCACTAAGTTTTGCAAACTGCCAATTAAAGTTCTACTATAGTTACACCAGCATCTCCTTCTCCGAATTCTCCCAAACGGAAGGATTTTACATACGACTGTTTTTTTAAGTATTCATGAACACCTTTCCTCAAAGCGCCCGTACCTTTTCCATGCACTACCCTCACCTGATTGAGATGTGAAAGACAGGCATCATCCAGATATTTATCAAGCTCCATTATTGCCTCATCAACAGTCAGCCCTAAAAGATTGATTTCCGGTTTGATAGTTCTTCCTTTACCAAGATTTCCCTGATAGTAGTTATTCTGTCCTTTACCGGATTTGTTTTGTTTATTTTGGTTTGATTCTTCCCTGACTACCTCTACGTCACTTATCTTAACAGTACTTTGCAGTATTCCCATCTGCACTGTAATTTCACCCTTGTGATTTGGCAGTGACCTTACTATTCCGTCAAGATTCATACTGATAACATGTACTGAATCTCCAAGATGAAAATCAGACGCTTTTGCATTTGACTTTCTCTTCTCTCGCTTTTCCTCCATTGAACCTCTGACAGAATTGAGTTTTCCTCTGACGCGGTCTCTCTCCTTCTCAAGCTCCTTGTTGGTCGCGTTGCCCTTTTTATCCCATTTATTATACTTCCTGATGGATTCATCTGCAAATGCTTTTGCATCCTCTAATATCTCCTCCGCCTGCTGCCTTGCATTTCTTAAAATATCCTGCTTTCTCTGTTCGATATGCGCATTCTTTGATGCAAGTCGTTCTTTAAGTTTAACGATGTCAGCCTTGGACGCTTCTATTTCTTCCTGCTCTGCAAGAATTGCCTTTCTCGACTTCTCTATATCCGCAAGCATTGACTCCATATCAACAGTGTTGCTGTCTATCTGCTCTTTGGCTGCATTTATAACTGCCTCATCAAGTCCTAATTTCTTGGCTATCGCAAAAGCATTGGACTTTCCCGGGATTCCTATCAGTAAATGATACGTCGGAGAAAGCGTCTCGACATCGAATTCACAACACGCATTCTCTATCCCTTCAGTTGTCATCGCAAAGGTCTTAAGCTCGCTGTAATGTGTTGTAGCCATACATCTGATATTTCTGTTATGCAGATCACTCAATATTGAGATTGCAAGTGCAGAACCCTCAACCGGGTCAGTACCGCCACCAAGCTCATCAAACAACACGAGCGTCTCATCTGTCGCATGTTTCATTATATATACAATATTGGTCATATGCGATGAAAATGTAGAAAGACTCTGCTCTATGCTCTGCTCATCACCTATGTCCGCAAATACATCTTTAAACACTGCTAGCTTTGAGCCCTGAAATGCCGGTATATGTAGTCCCGACTGACCCATAAGCGTGAATATTCCAAGCGTTTTAAGCGACACTGTCTTTCCTCCCGTATTAGGTCCGGTAATTATCAGCATACTAAAGTCATCACCAAGTCTAAGATCAATAGGAACTACTTTATGCTTTTCCAACAGAGGATGTCTTCCCTGCTTTATCTCAACCTTTCCCTCTTCGTTAAACAAAGGCTTACTTCCGTCATAGGACTTAGCAAATGAAGCTTTCGCAAAAATAAAATCCAATCTGGTCAGCAATTCATAATTATTGAAAATCGCATCCTTCGACAATGCCACCTGTTCCGAAAGGGCAGAAAGAATCCTCTCTATCTCTATTGCCTCATTTATCTCAAGCTCTTTAAGCTCATTGTTGAGATTGACAACCGCCATAGGTTCGATAAAAAAGGTCGAACCTGTTCCTGACTGGTCATGCACCATTCCGGGAAACTGTCCCTTATATTCTGACTTTACGGGAATACAATATCTTCCGTTTCTCATGGTGACTATAGAGTCCTGAAGCATACTCTGATTGTCCTGCTTTGAAACAATCTGGCTTAAAATATCATGCACCTTGCTGTTAACCTGTTTCATTTCCCGTCTTATGTTTTTAAGACCGGCAGATGCATCATCAGCAATCTCATCCTCCGAGAGTATACATCTGTTAATCTCTCTGGCTAAATGATTAAGTGGTACAAGACTGTCAAAATATGTTGTAAGGGAATCATTTCTTCCCGTTACACCCTCTTCATCCTTGCTCTCTGCCTTTTCTCCGTACTGCTTTGCGTGTTCTGACACCTTAAGCAGTTTTGCAACATCTATAAGCTCACTGACAGACAACGATGCTCCAACCTCTGCGCGTTTTAGCGCCTCATTTATCGGATACACACCGGAAAAAGACACACTTCCATGTTGATATACTCTGGCAAGTGCATCTGCCGTCTCCTCCTGCTCCTTATCTATCGTTATGATATCCGTCATCGGCTTCAAACGTTCACACATTCGTTTTCCCGACGGCGTTGTAGCATAGGAGGTGAGCTGTTCAATTATCTTATAATATTCCAAAACACGTAATGTTCGTTTGTTCATACTGTTCCTCTCTATATTTCTGAATTCCTGACGGCTCCTGTGACATTCATCATCGTTTCTGGACTCGCTTTCGCCGTTTTTCAATCCGCCAATTCACAGCAGATGTGGGAAGTATATATAATTTTGCAGGACCGTTTGCGACCGCCGGTACTTATGAGTGCGTAGCACGAATTAGTACCGCTGCGTGAGCAACAGAGTGAGAACGTGTCCAGCTTAAATTATATATATCTTCTCACATCTGCGTCCATTAAAAATGTTGAAACAGTGACGTCTCACCACTCATAGTGATGTAACTGTCCCTGTCTTTCAAGATCCATGAAATCATTCTGTCTAAGCGCTTCATAAAGAACAATAGCAACGGAATTGGATAAATTAAGCGACCTTATATCTGAAAGCATCGGGATTCTTATACAAGTCTCCTTGTTTTTAAGAAGAATTTCCTCAGGAATACCCGCACTCTCTTTTCCGAACATTATATAACAATCCTCTTCAAAATGCACGTCTGTATAGGTTTGTTTCGACTTAGTGGTAGCCATATATATCTTAGCGTTTGGATTCTTCTCTAAAAAATCTTCGAAACTAACATATCTTCTGACATCTAGTTTATCCCAATAATCCATTCCCGCACGCTTGACCATCTTGTCATTAAGAATAAATCCGAGTGGCTCTATCAAATGAAGTCTTGCTCCTGTCGCAACACAGGTTCTTCCTATATTTCCCGTATTAGCCGGCATCTCCGGCTCATGTAATACAATATTAATCATAGTCAAAATCCTCTTTGTTTATTTTGTTAATAACCATTTCGAAACTCTTGTTACTTACATTGTGCTTTGCACATATTATACTGATTCCATAAGCAGGGTGCTTTCAAGCCGCCGGTACTTAATGAATGCGGAGCATGAATTTAGTACCGCTGCGTGCGACGAGCAGCGAGAGCGTACCTGCGATGGAACTGTATAATATGTGCAGAGCACAAAAAAGAAAAACATAGTTTCGAAAGATTATAGTCTACACCGGCACCTTCTGTCCATAAACAACCTGATTTAACATATCTCCCTTTGGTGAAACAAGAAATCTCTCCTCTTCACCGATTGTGACAACTCTCCTGTTTCCCTTTATTGTCTGGCCGAGAAGTGCGGCATTTACTCCGTGTTCCACCATAGCTTCTACCAGACTCTTCCCGTCGTCTGTTATCATCAGCATACTTCCCTGTCCGTTCATCATGTAAGGATTGATATTGAAGAACTCGCAGACCTCTATAGTCTCCTGCTTTATCGGAATCTGTTTCACAGGAATCTCAGCTCCCATATTGCAGGATTGCAAAAGCTGCCAAAGCCCACCAAACACACCACCAAACGAAACATCATGACAAGCGTATATAGCAGGTCCTCCCTCATTTATCAACTCTTTCATAACATCCAATTCAGAAATCAGCGATGTGTATTTCATATAAGAGGAAGCTATATCTATATAACTTTCGGGATATCTTGTGACCAACTCATCCTTTCTCGTTTTTGCAAGAATAGCTCCACCGTATAGTCCGGTCCATTTGGTCATCACGATGTCCATTCCCGGCTTAACTTCCTTATGCCTGTTATCAAACAACCTTTTGCCATAAGCGGTAACAACAACCGTAGGCTCTGATACCGTCGGAACAAGACCTGTATCTCCGGCGATAATATCTATCTCATCACTCTCCGCTCTCTTAGCAAGGCAGTCCATAGTACTTCTTAGAAGTGATTCTTCACTGTGCTCCGGCAGCATAATAGCAACTGCAACGCCAAACGGCTCTCCGCCCGACGCTATCACATTATTAATCGCGTTGTCATAAGCATATAATTCATGTCCGGTATAATAAAAGGCAGTGGTGGCCATAGCTGTTACCATATCGCCAAACACTGCCCCATCATGTCCCACTGCAGGCCGAAATGAAACCTCATCGTTTCTGTATCGGATTGCATTGACTACGGATCGTTTGAATGTATGCTCCGGCAATTTGCCTGTCCTCATACATTTAATCCTCCAATTAAATTATTTATCACGAGTATCTGCACTTCCCTCAGGTGCAACCGGCTGCTCGGCAGGTGCCTCCGTTGAAGGTGCTTCCGTTGCGGGCGCCTCTGTTGAAGGTGCTTCTGTTGAAGGTGCCTCTGTCACAGGATCCTTATCTTTCTTCTTATCCTTACCTGCATCCTCGCCTTCCTCATTCTCCTCTTCCTCATCCTCGTCTTTCTTTTCCTTTTTCTTGGTACCGACGCGGATAGTCGCCTTAGAAGCATTATATTTACTTCTTCCGTAAGGAATCAATTCACACTCTGTCTCTTCGCCGTCAACAGAAACATGCTTATACACTTCCACATAATAGCCTGTATGTGCATCTTTCTCTGTTACTGTGGTTCCCTCTTCTATGGTATCATCCTTAATCTCTTCCGGTTTACCCGGCTCATAAGTCTCCACAGTCTTAGACTCATAGTAAATGGTCCTGTTAGAAGGTCTTGTCTCATGACCGTAGATAGCAAAGGAAATGCTACCGCCTCCTGCGTAACCATCTATATATATAGGATAATCAGTACTATTGGTAAACTTGAAATCCATGTAATCTCCGGCAATAGCTGCATCCATTCCAAGAGGAACATATGACACAGTCAGAGAGTGCGGATATCTTTCATCCACCTGAAGCTCAGCCTTAAGAACTGCATTATATAACGTAGTGCTAACCTGACAGATTCCTCCGCCAAGTCCGTCAACCAACTCATCATTAACATACTGTCCGGCATTGGCGTATCCATTTTCCTCGGTAAACGGAGAAACCGTATTGTACACCGAGAACTGCTCGCCCGGCATAAGAACGGTACCGCTTATCTTGCTTGCACCTGTCGAAAGATTCTGAGCTCTGCTGGTGTTACCGGAATTATATTCAGTCTGTCCTGTTCCGAGTATGGAATCAATCTTTTCAAAATCTTCAGCTGTATACTGAGGCTGTTTCTCCTCTACAACAGCATCTATCTTGATATCCTTCTTCTCCCAGACATCTGCCAAAACTTCCTCCACAGCCTTAATAGTATCCTCTACCTTAACCGTAGTTCCGACAACTCCATCCTCTACAACAAACTCGCCGTCCACTCTTGAGATACTTGCATTCTTCGGTTCTGTTACAATCTCTGCCGCTTCCTTCTCTATTACCTCTTTAAGCTTTGCGGTATCAATTGTCTTCTCAGGCACAAGAACAGCTTTTTCCTTCTCAAGTCCCTTAATCTCTTTGTATCTGCAAAGAATATTACCTTTTCGTCCGTATCCGAACGCATCGTCAACCGCATCTTCTGCCGATACCTCAATTCCTATATCTGCCAGCGTAGTTGAAAACGACCCGTTCTTCGTAGTCAGTGTAAGCTTCTTCTTATCTATTCCTTTAATATATTCTTCATATTCATCAATCGCTTCAGTCTTAGTCAGCCCGCCAACCTGCAGATCATCCAAATATACTCCCTGATAAATGGTATCAGAATCGTTGACCATCGCAATCTGCTTATCGTTTGAGGAACCTTTTCTCTTTATTCCCCCGGTAATGGATTTTAATGCATAGAAAACACCAACACCTACAAGCATGACAAATGCGACCATTATGATCATTTTCTTTATAAATAATTTCCTACGTCTTGCTGCTTTCGTTGATTTCCTTTTGTTTTTCATTGATTTCATCCTCTTTAATCATAAATTGACATTTAGTTATTCATCCTGTATCATTAATGAAGATGATGATTCTAGAAACCGACAGTGGTCACTACAAGGCTGATTACCATAGCAAGAACAAGTACAACCGCTATCACAGCTGAAACTACTCTCTGTTTCTTCTTATTACTGAAATTGAACATCATATTATATAACACCTCTTTTCTGAAAGGAATAGGATATGCGACTATTTACCCTTCCAATTGTTATTACAATTCTTGTTGCTGTACTTAATCACAACATCAATAAAAACAAAAATGACTCCTCAAAAGTCACAATAGCATCTTACCTCAAAAGAGAGGATAATGCCAACTGTGTCAGGCGGAAGGATATATCTAATCTACCCTATATCAGCGTCCCTCTGGAAACACTTCCTATAGATATTACATTAAATGACGAAAAAAAGCAATCAAAGATTGAAAAATATCGCAAAGAGATAGAATATCTATCCGACAAGCAAATGCTTAACTTAATTGGAATATCCAACACAGAACTCAAGGAAAAGTATGGCGTTGCCAACCTTGAGTTGTTGTCAACCTATGACCAGAACTATGGCAAAATGTTCTCCAATCTCCAGTGGTACTCATCTGAAATATACGATGAATATCCAAAAGAAGCTGTCGCTATCATGGAGTACATGGTAAATACAGGAACCGATATAATATCGACCTATGATCTTCTCGGCAAATACTATGTGCAAAAAAATGACAGAGCTTCTTTCGATAATCTCTTTTCAAAGATACCGGACAAAAACTCTGTCAGCGGAAAAACAATTGTCAGCAAATTAAATCAGATTCTTGAGGACAACCCGGAGTTCTGAAATAAAAATCACAAATCGACATTGATTAAAAAGCTTTCTTCAATGTGAATATAACCTTCCCATTATTATAGCTACTTACAAGCTCATAAATATTATCCTGTGTCAAGAAAAGTCCCGTTGGGTTTCTTCCAATAAGAATATACTGATTTTGGGTATCTGTAGCTATATATTTGCGAATATTATCATCAAGCAAAATATCTGCGTTATCAATTACAAACAATTTTCCCTTAGAAGTCTTTATGGAATTCTTATATCTTTTATTATAATCAATATAATTAAAACATTTTATTCTGTTATCTTCAGTTGATAGCTCTTGCAAAAATGAAAATACCGCAGACTTTCCTTCTCCAGAATCACCAGTTATTAATATGACATTTGAGTCAACCTTAATATCAACATAATAATTCGTATGCTTTGTCTGTATCGTATCAAGAATGATTGGTTTAATTTTCATTCATCCACCACTCCTTCAAATCATCGTAGTCTTTTATAACACGAAAATCATCCTCTTCATAAGTTCTTACTCCAGCCATATTAATGGATATCATAGGATAATCACAATAAACACTTCCCACATCAAATGAATATATAACATCAAGTGCATTATCTCCACATTCAGCAATATCAAATATGACTTCCGGATTGTACAATATATTCAATGCGGTCTTGCATCCCGTTGACAATTTATCAATATTAAGATTTGTACCATCAAATTGCGAAGCAATAGTATATTTATTGATGATTTTAGTCTTGTCAATGACACTTATAATATCCTCTGCTCTTGAATCTAATAAATCTGATGTTTTTGTATTAAAATAGACATCATTTAATTTTATGATTTTCTTATCCTTTGGGATATTATTCTTTTTATATACAGTAATCATCTACAAACTCACTTTCCTTAAAGAATCTTTTATTACAGAATGCTCTGCTATTGCTTTCATTTTTTCATTAGACGATATTCTCTTTTCATCTAATCCGCATATATCATCTTCCTGCCGTTCATTCCACCCGCAACAATCAACTATAAAACAATCTCCAATCTTACCCTTATTTGTTTCAAAACCAGTGTTACGGGTTATCTTAAACAAGAGTTTTGCTGAAAGTTGCTCCGAATTCATTACTTCTGAAAAAACAACACTTTCTTTCAATAAGGCTAATTCATTAACATCTCCACCATTGCAAATAATATTAACAAATGCATTCTTCGTATCTATTATTTCCATCCTCTTTGTTTTTAAATCATCTTCCTTTGCAAACACCCAATCTTCAAGCATTTTAAATGATAAAAGAACAAACTCAAAAGAGTGAATTTTAATGATTGATACATTATCTTTTCCTTTTATACCTTCCTGTAATCTTTTCGTTTCCCTTAAAACATCTGGATTATCAATCGCATTATCCATCAGTATATAATACTTATTGCCATCATCTTGTATATTAGAGGCTGCTTTTCTCAATTCAGTATTATTTCTTTTTGTTTCAATTATACAGTTTTGGTAAAGCGCCGAAAATAAATATTTCCAAAAAGTGAATCCCGATTTGAGATCTTCACACCATATATAGTTGATCAAGAGTCATTCTCCCCTTTGTCGTTTTTCTACTATAATCTCTAGTATAATAACATATATCAATACAACAATAAAGGTCAGATTACTCTGATGTTAAGAAAAAACTACTTTTAATCTTCTCGGCAAATACTACGCACAAAAAAAGACAAAAATAAGTGCCTGTCACCGGGTCACCATATCATCAACAAACATTGGAACTACCTCTTGAACTTCAGCTTCTCTAATGGTGCGTTTAGAAGGAATTTTACATGCTTTCTCGCGCAGCTTCCTTACATGATAATAAAAAGTTGGTGCAGCGATGTTGTTTTCCTCTAACCACTGATAATCTGTCTTACCGCTTGCTCTGCATTCCTGGATTAGATCAAACCAGTATTTATCTTTTTCGGACAAATTGCTTGGATATTCCATTTTGATAATTCAACTCCATTCTAAATAAAATATGAAGTAAAATACTCTAACTCTAAATGCCGCGTTCATAGTAAAATACTATCAACTCTAACATTATAGATTTGAGTATTATTCTTCTGGTGAGTTGATTATCTCACAGATCTTCGGTTTTGTGGAACGGTAGGTTATTCATCGGTTACAAAGTTTCAAAGTCGGTTTGTCTACAGTCTGAGGCTGTGCACTAATCAGTGCACAGCCTACTTTTTGCTTAAATAATTTTCTATACTTTATCGTAAGTTAAATATTCCCCCCGCTGCTTATCCTCGCCATAATTCCTTTTATAAAAAGCTTCAAACCTAAAATCTTTTTTTACTAACCTTTATACTAAACTTTCCTGTAAAATCTTTATATACTGCAGTCATTGTGTATGTATCATCATAACTTAAATCCACAAATGTTTCTAATGCTTTAGCTCTATCTAGCTCTTTCACAATATTTCCTTGTGAATCACTTAAAATGAAATCAACTGTACCATTCGTAACAGTCGTTCTTAAAGAAATTTTAATCCTTTCTCCTTTACTTCCTGCAAAAGAAAAATCAGAACTCGATGTTTTTGCTTTGTCAATATCCCTACTTAAATTTCCTAAAACTTTCTGTCTTCCACTAAAAATAACAATAACAATCCCCACCCCTACAACTACTGCTAGTAATAATATTTTAATCTTAGTATTCATTTTTATTATCTCCCTTACATGTTTTTTCAAAAAATTCTATAATATCATTAATAGTTTCAAATTCCATAAATTGTTCTGTATTAACCTCTGTTTCAGTAATTTCTTCTATTTTCATTATAATTTCATACATATCTAGCGAGTCAATATTTAAATCTTTAATCTTATGAGTTGGTAAAATTTTTTCATTTCCATTACATATTGTTTCTTCAATAATATCAATTATCTTTTTTTTCATATTCTGATTGCAAAGCAATCATTCACCTCCATCTATAATTGTTTCCGAAACTTTTTTGGGTAGTTGTCACCCTACCCGTTCCTTTCTTCTTTTATTCTTAAGAGGCTTTTGCCTCTTGTTTATCTTCAGTTACTTGTCTCGGAT